>JALHSW010000210.1 GCA_022865365.1 Acidimicrobiia bacterium
AGGTAGGTGCCTTTGGACCGGGCGGCTGACATCGCGGCGATGCCGAGCGCTCCTTTCAGGTAGGGATTGCCGGGACGGGTGTGGGTGGACTTGATCCGCCCGGCCGACTCGTTCGATCCCGGACACGTTCCGGCCCACGACGCGAGATGACCGGCGCTGGGGAACCGGGTCATGTCCGCGCCGGTCTCCGCGATGATCACGTCGGCGACGCTGGTGGAGATGCCCGGGATGGTCACGATGAGGTCCCGGGCTCCACGAAAGGGTTCGATCACCTCCTCGATCCGCGCCGTGAGTTCATCGATCGCGCTGGTGTGTTGGTCGATCAGATCGAGATGCACTCGAGCCAAGAACGCGTGGTGTTCACCGAACCGGCCGGTGAGTGCCTCGGTGAGCTCGGGGATCTTGGAACGCAACCGTCGTTTGGCCAGATCCGCGAGCACGACCGGGTCGCGTTCTCCCTCGATCAACGCCGCGAGCATCAATCGGCTTGACACTCCACTGATGTCACTCGCCACCGACGACAGCTTGATACCCGCGTCTTCGAGGAGCTTCTCGAGTCGTTGGATCTCCCGGGCGCGGTCGCGTGTGATCATCGTGCGGGCGCGAGTCAGGTCGCGTAACTGGCGGATCGGTGCCGGCGGAACGAACGATCCCCGGACCAGACCATGAGCACCCAGATCCGCGAGCCACGCCGCGTCGGAGACATCAGTCTTGCGCCCCGGGAGGTTCTTCACGTGTCGCGCGTTGACCAACATCACCTCGAACGGGCCGTCTTCGAGCAAGTAGTAGAACGGCTTCCAGTAGTCGCTCGTGGCCTCCATCACCACGAGCGTCACCTCCTCGCCGATCAAGTGATCACGAAGCGCGAGGACCTGGTTCGTGACCGAACCCCACGTCGTGACCGTCGACCGGGCTTTCGCGCGTCCCGCGCCCGCGACACGCACACATACTTTCGCGTCGCGTTTCGAAACATCGACCCCCGCGCAGCGGGGATGGACCACATCCATCGCGCTCTCCCTTCGCCAGTTGCTTGATGTCCGCTCCGGGGAGGGCAGGAAAGATCAGAAGTCTGATGCTCGTGCTCGAAGGCAACATTCCACGGTTCCCGTGGGAGCCCTCCACCACCATGCTGACCTACAGGCTCGAAGGCACTACAGAGGCAACGGCGTCCAACCGGAACGGACGCCACCATTCTGGCTACACCACGCCCCGGCGCTCAAGGCCGCGACGGACGAGCGACCACCACATCTTCGCTCGCCCCGGCGAGCACCCAAGGTGCTCTACGTTGCTGACCTGCTGCTTCGATGGTGGCGGGGGCGGGATTTGAACCCGCGACCTTCGGGTTATGAGGGGCTTAACAAGCGTGCGTCGAGAGCCGTTGAGGCACCCCGAGTAGTCCTGAGTTCGACGCTGATTGCGTGGAGTGCCGTTGAGTGCGCCGAGGTGCGCTGAATTCGTCTCCACTGGTGACAATTCCGGTGACACGCGGGGCCGCGCACCCCGTGCCCGACGAGAACACGACGGACTTGAGCGCGCCGCCTGTCGTCCTGCGAGGATCAGCACGTGGGAGCGGACGTCGTCATCGTCGGTGCCGGGTCGTCGGGCGCGACGCTCGCCGCTCGGCTGTCCGAGGACCACTCGAGGTCCGTCATCCTGCTCGAATCGGGTCCGAGCTATCGCAGCTCCGAGACACCGCCGATCATCCGCGGGCGTTGGCCCCTGTCGGTGGTGCGGGACGACTCGCCCTACCAGTGGGGACAGGCCCGGGTCCGTCTCGTCCCCGATCAGCCCGAACAGCCGTATGCGCAGGGACGCGGTACCGGCGGGGGTTCGGCGATCAACGCGCTGGCAGCCATTCGTGGCACACCCCAGGACTACGACGGCTGGACCGCGGCGGGCTGCACGGGCTGGTCGTGGCCCGAAGTGCTCCCGGCGTTTCGTCGCCTCGAGCGCGACGTGCAGTTCGGCGACCGTGAGCACCACGGAGCCGCCGGTCCCATCCCGATCTTCCGCCCGCCCGTCGAGTCGTGGGGTGCTGTGGCGATCGCACTGTTCGACGCTGCTCGGGGCATCGGCTTCCCGGATGCACCCGACCACAACGACCCGGTGTCCACCGGCGTTTCACCGCTGGCATTCAATGTCGACGACGGAGTTCGCGTGTCGACCAACGACGCCTACCTGGAGCCCGCTCGCAGCCGGCCCAACCTCGACATCCGTGGCGGTGCAGAGGTGAGCCGCGTGTTGATCGAAGGAGGCCGAGCGACTGGCGTCGAGACCCTCGACGGAGTTGTCGTCAGCGCCGACGAGATCGTGCTCTGCGCGGGCGCCATCCAATCTCCCGCTCTCCTTCTGCGCAGCGGCATCGGCGATCCAGATCATCTACGGATGCTCGGCATCGCCGCGCATGCCGACCTCCGCGGCGTCGGGCGGAACCTGTCGGACCATCCGCTCGCCAACCTCATCTTGGCGGTCACGACCGGAGCACGGACCGGTGACTACCCGCTCGCCTGTTATCTCCGTTGCGCGGTCGGCGCCGACGACGGACCGAACAACACGATCATCACCGGATACGAGCTTCCCGCCCCACCGGGCGCACCGTTGCTCGCGCCCATGTGGGCGAAGGCCGCCGTCGTGCACTCACGCGGGCGGGTGACCTTGCGCTCCGACGACCCGACCATGTACCCGGTGGTCGAGTTCAACATGCTCTCCGACCGACGCGACCTGGTTCGGCTCCGAGAGGCGACACGGCTGATCGCCGAGCTCCTCGCGCAACCGCCATTCGACGTCCACATCGAGAGGGCCTACCGAGTCGTCGGAGGGCCGTTCTTCCGAGGATCTGCGTCGCTTGAGCCGCTGGACCCGAGCGCCTCCGACGCCGACATCGAAGCGTGGCTCCGGTCGGCGTGCGGAACGATCTGGCACCCAGCCGGCACATGTGCAATGGGAAGCGCAACCTCCGACGACGCCGTCGTCACACCCGACTGCAGAGTGCGAGGCATCGACGGACTGCGAGTGGTCGACGCCTCCGTGATGCCTTCGCTCCCACGAGCCAATCCCAACCTCACCTGCGTCATGCTCGCCGAGCACATCAGCGCCACGTGGTGAGCAGCTGTCGCAAGCAACAGGAAGGCCCCGAGCTCGTCGCTCGGGGCCTCTCACCTGCGATTTCGATGGTGGCGGGGGTGGGATTTGAACCCACGACCTTCGGGTTATGAGGCGCTTGACAGGAGTCCTGTGAGCGCGCTCGAGGTCGCCTGAGTGGTCGTGAGTCGGGCACTCATTCCATCTGGTGGTGTTGCGTCCATCGAGTGCGCCTGAGTCGGCTTCCACTGGTGACAGCCTCGGTGACAAAATCGGCCGTCCCCGGTCAGGGGGTGACTCATCGCCGAGCACGCGCCATGCCTGGCAAACCCGCATGCGCGGATCGGCAGTTCGGCGAGGCTGTACCCACGATCACCGTTCGAGGCCCAGCAGGAACTTGCGTAACTCGGTCTCGAACGCCGTGGCCGACTCCAAGTAGCACTCATGACCGAGCCCGGGCATGACGGTGAGCGTCGATCGAGGGATGCAAGCATGAAGCTCTCGGGCGACCCTCAGGGGCGAGCGCTGGTCGGCGTCGCCATAGAGCAAGAGTGTTGGCACGTCGATGCGTGGGAGCACGTCGCGTAGATCTGCCTCGGCGAGGGCGTAGGCCATGGTGCGGGTCCCAACCGGACGGATCTCGGACATGATCCGCGCCAACTCCTCGGCTCTGTCGTGTGGCATCGCGTCAGAAAACAGCCCGGGCATCGAAGCAGGGTCGAACTCGTTCGGGCCGATGTTCGCGGTCCGTAACGCGAACTGGAGGCGTTGCTCGACGTCTTTCGGTGGGAGCGAGCCCGCCCAGCCTGCGTAGGCCCCCACGAGGACGAGACTCCGCACCAGGGTGGGTCGTTGACGGTACAGCTCCAACGCCAGAGTGGATCCCCACGAGTGCCCGAGCAGGTGAGGCCGCTCCAAGCCGAGCGCGTCGATGAAGCGGGCGAGGCAGTCGGCGTATTCGGCCATTCGAAAGTGTTCAGGCGGATCGGATGAACCGCCGCACCCGGGCGCGTCCCAAGCCACGACCGTGAACGCATCCGAGAGCGATTCGAGCTCCACTCGCCACACGCGACTGTCGCTGACCGCGCCATGGAGGAGAAGCAGCCGTGGCCCATCGCCTTGCCGTCGAAACGCAACGCGAAGTCCGGCCACCTGACATGGCCCATGGGAGCTCCTTCAGCCCGAACCCGAAAAGGAAGAACACATATTGCCCGCTCTGGAGCGACCACGACGTTCGTCAACACCGTCCTGCGCCCACCGGTCGATGGTCGGCAGGTCGTCACTCAACGCGACCGCGAACTCGTTCGCATCTTGGGTTGAATAAGAGTGGTGCCCGATCGCGTACGCGCCAGCGACGTGGGTCAGGTGCGCGACGACGTCCTTGATCGTCCACTCGGGAGTCGCTGGAACGATTGCGGCGAGGCTCGGCTCATCCAGCGGCCGCACGAGTTCAACGAGCCGGTCGCGCGTTTCGGTGTAGGCGGCCGCGAAGTCAGGCATGTGAATGCGCTCCTCGGCTCATGGACGGATCATCGGGGCTTCGGCCGCGTGACGCGCGCGCAGCTCGTCGTCCCATTCGCCGCTGCAGTAGCCGACGGCCTCGACAATCGCTCCGTCTCTGACACGACAGAGCCAGAGGCGCCGCGCAGTCAGGTCGTGACCGTTGACGCTCTGGTGTTCCTCGTGCTCGGTCACAAACCCCGACGCGGTAGGAACGGTGCGCAACACGTCGATGTGGACCTCGCCGTCGCTGATCTGTTTGAGTTGCGCCGTGAACGCGCCCGGGCCTTGCAGCTGCATCCGCCATACGGGCATGTTGAGGTCGAAGAAGACGTCGGCGGAGAACACGTCTCCGGCCGCGTCGGGGTCCTCGAAGACGCCCGCGAACCGCCGGCTGAGGTGTTGCACCACCGCCACGTCGGTAGACGTCTCGGGTGTGGTGGTCATGACGCGAGCTGCTCCATGACTCCGGCCGCGTCGACGACGCCCCAACGCTCGACGATCTTGTCGTTCTCGAGCCGCCAGATCTCGATGCCTCGCACGTGGAGCTGCTTGCCCGTCGCAGGCACGCCGAGGAAGTCGCCGGTGTGGGTCCCCTGGAAGATCCAGTTCTCCACCACGGTGTCGCCGGCGGCCACGAAGTCGTCTTGCAGGGTGCTTCGATTCGAGAGCCCATCGACCACCATCTGGCACGTGTGACGCTGTCCTTCGCGGCCTTGTCCCTGTCCGGGCATCGGGTCGTGGTCGATGCAGTCCTCGGCGACGACGTCATCGACGACGTCGAGCTTGCCGCCGACGAAGCCTTCCTGGGTGAGCCGCCGCACGGCGGCGATGTCCTGGTCCGACATTTTCCGTCCTCCTTGTTGTGTGATCAGGACGGTAGGGCCGGCCTCGCGTTCTCGGCATCGACCAAATCATGCAAATCAGCCGCCGAGCGGCATGGGTAGTTCGGTGTAGGCGCGCTCAGACGAGGTCGTGCTCGTACGCGTACGCGGTGGCCGCTGACCTCGACGACAGGCCCAACTTGACGAAGATGTTGCTCACATGACGAGCCACGGTCTTCTCGCTGATGAACAGATCATCCGCGATCGCCCGATTGGTCCTTCCGGTCGCCACCAGCGTGAGCACCTCCACCTCACGCGCCGTCAGTCCACCCGCGACCAGAACCGAAGCCCTTCCGGACAGTGTCTCGACGCGGGCAAGCTCCGGCACGGCATCGAGATGCCGGAACGCTGAGCACGCCGCGTCGAGCTCCATGTCGGCGCCGTCGTCGTCGCCGAGCGCGCGGCATGCGAGGCCGATCAGGACGCGCACGCGGGCCGACTCGTAGGGCGCGTCCAGGCTCCGCCAGCCGCTCCAGGCTTGCCGGAGTACGCCCAGCGCGGCGCGGGCGTCGCCTTCCGCGAGCTGCACCGCACCGGCACAACTCGCAGCGAGCGCTGAGACGAATTGCGCGTTCATCTCCGCGGCAATCAACGACAACTCGTTCGTAGCCGCGCGCGCCGCGGTGACATCGCCGCCTGCGAGAACGATTTCCACGTAGGTACCGAGCACGTTCACACGCGCAGAGGGATCCTGCGCCTCGTCGAACAGACGGCGGATCGCAGCGTCGGCAGCACCGAGCTGGTCTTGGGCCAGGCGCAGGAGAGCGAAGCCGGGCTGCGGTTCGCGTCCGAGCTCGTTCGCTCGACGATATGCGGACTCCGCCTTCTCGAACTCGCCGCGCACTCGGTGCAGCTCGGCCCGCTGGTAGAACGCCGCGCCGACCGCGTTGTCGTCCGCCAGCCACTCGCACGCACGCACGGCTTCCTCCATGGCGTCAGACCACGCGCCGTGCAGGAACATGATCTCGGCCCGATGTACGAGGCACTGGCCGCGGTAGAGCACGAGATCGGGTTGCGATTCGCACCAGTGGCTCAGGGCCGCGGTCCACTCATGCACTCTTCGCAGATCGAACAGCTCCTGACACGCCTCGATGACGGTGCAATACACGTCGCCGATAGCGATCGGCGACACCTCCCGAGCGGTGACCGCCACCATGGCCTCGTCGAGCAAGGCCAGCCCCTCGGCGACTTCGCCCATGTAGATCCGACACCGACCAACGCCGACCCGGGCAAGCGTCACCAACTCCGTGTCGTCGAAGCGCGACCCGATCTCGGCAGCCTCGGTGAACGCGGCGTGCGCCGTCGCGCCGTCGCCTTCGAAGATCGCCCGCAAGGCCACGGGGTAGCGCAGGTATCCCTGCTCGACACACTCGAGGCGGGCGTCATCAAGGAGCCGCTGCGACCGGTCGACCCATCCTCCGCCCCGAGCCAAGTCACCTCTGTTCAGCAGGGCGAATGCCAACCAGAAGCCGCAACGAGCCGCGTGCGGGATGTCACCGAGCCGAACGCACTCGAGGTGCGCGCGCGTCCATGCCTCGGTGCTCTCCTCACTCCGACCCACCAGGCACGCGGCTACCGCAAGCCGCTCCCAGTCATCGAGCCCGAGGTGTTGTTCGACATCCGCGGCGGACAGGAACCGGAACGCATCCCCCCACGCCTGACGCTCGAAAGCCTCCCGACCCTGCTCGAACCCACCGGCCATCATGACAGTGTCGCCCACCGGCCCGGCCCCGGCGTCGACGACATCACGGCCCGAGACGCACTTTGCGTTGGGCCGACCACTGACACCCGTCTCCGGAGCGCGCCGGAGGCTTCTCTCGTCCCATCGTGTATGCCCGAGTCGAGGATCTCGGGGCGCGATGTCACCCGATCTTCAGCAGCACGCGCAGCACGAATGACACCAGCAGAGGCCCCGAACTCGATGCTCGGGGCCTCCGCCTTGCTTCGATGGTGGCGGGGGCGGGATTTGAACCCGCGACCTTCGGGTTATGAGCAACTTGACGAACGTCCGTCTGATACCGCCGAGTACCGTCCAGTCCCAAAATCCCCAAGCTGGAGTCCGTCCAGTCCCACTGAGTCCGTCCAGTACCGCCGAGTCCCGCCCCACTGGTGACAAGTTCGGTGACAAGAC
>JALHSW010000211.1 GCA_022865365.1 Acidimicrobiia bacterium
GGGGCGACTCGGGCGAACACGGCGATGTTCTCGACGCGTGCAGCAAGCGCGTCGTCGTCCATCTCGTCGAGGTCGGGCCCGGTCACGACCTCGCCGACCAGACCGAGCTCACGGCCGATGGCCGCAGCCGTGGTCGCATGGTCGCCGGTGATCATCTTCACTGCGATGCCCGCTCGGTGGCAGAGGCGGATCGCGTCGCGTGCCTCCGGTCGTGGGGGGTCCATGATCCCCACCAGGCCCTCGAGGACGAGATCGTCGACGAGCGCCTCGATCCCGGCATCGTCGAAGTGTCCGCGGTCCACCTCGCACGAGGCGGCGCCGAGCACTCGGAGCCCGCGGTCGGCGAAGCCCTCCTGTGCCTGCGCGACGAGAGCATGGGCCTGATCGTCGAGGGGAAGCACCTCGGCTTCGGGTCCGAGGAGTGCGCGGCAATGCGCGATGAGGACGTCGGGCGCGCCTTTGACGCTGATCCGCACCCGGTCCCGGTCGCGGTCCAGGTGTGCCGTGACCATCATCTTGCGTGTCGAGTCGAAAGGGATCTCACCGACACGGGTCCAGCGGAGCGCAAGCGTCTCCTCGTCCAGACCGGTGGTGCGTCCGAGCTCCATGAGCGCGGTCTCGGTCGGGTCGCCGAGCAGGCGTTCCCCGTCGAATCGGCTGTCGTTGCACAGCATCACGCTGAGCAGCAGTGACTCGTTCGTGCTGCCGGCGGGTGCCGGATGCGGTGGCTGGACCTCGACACCGCCGACCCACGCGGCGCGGGCGGTCATCTGGTTGAGGGTGAGCGTGCCGGTCTTGTCGGTACAGATCACCGAGGTGCAGCCGAGCGTCTCCACCGACGCGAGACGCTTGACGATCGCGTGGCGCTTGGCGAGCTGGCGAGTGCCGACCGCGAGCGTGATGGTGAGGACGGCGGGGAGACCCTCGGGGATCGCCGCGACCGCGAGTGCGACCGCGTTGAGGAGCTCGTCCTCCAAGGACTTCCCTTGGGCGATCCCCAGGAGCAGCACTGCCGCGACCGCTGCTCCGGCCACGAGGGTGAGTCGGCGGGCGAGCCCGTGGATCTGGAGCTCGAGCGGGCTCGGCTCGGATTCGGTTGCCGCGAGCATCTCGGCGACTTGGCCGATCTGGGTGTCCATGCCGGTGGCCGTGACCACGAGCTCGCCCCGGCCGCGCGTGACCGTGGTGTTCATGAAGCCCATCGATCGCAGCTCCGCGAGCACCGTGTCCGGGCTCGCCAGCGCGGTCGAGTCCTTGGCCACCGGCGCCGACTCGCCGGTGAAGGATGCCTCGTCCACCTCGAGCTCCACGGTGCTCACCCAGCGACCGTCGGCCGGAACTCGGTCACCGGCTTCGAGCAGGACGATGTCGCCGCCCACCACCTCCTCGGCCGGGATCTCGGCCACACGGCCCTCGCGACGGACGCGCGCGGTGGCCACGAGCATCCGCTTGAGCGCGGCCAGGCTCGCCTCGGCGCGTCGCTCCTGAGCGAACCCCAAGATCGCGTTGAGGATCACGACGACACCGATCACGATCGGGTCCTTGAGCTCGCCGCTCACGAGGTAGGCCACCACCGCGGCGCCGATGAGGATGAGCACGAGCAGGTTGCGAAACTGGTCGAGGAAGAGCAGCCACGGAGGACGAGGCGGAGGCTCGTCGAGCCGGTTCGGTCCCCAGGCCTCCAGTCGCCGAGCCGCGTCCGACGACGACAGGCCCTCCGTCGGCGTCACCCCGAGCCTTGCTGCGACGGCCTCGGCGCTCTCGGCCGCATGGGCGGCGGGGGGCACGGGAACGGGGGACACGCCGGGCAACGTCTCGGGATCGGTGGCAGTCAACTTCGGCTCCTCGGTGCGACGGCGCCGAAGGTCTCTCCCACCCCGAAGGGCCGGTGGCACCGGGACGAATCCGGGTTGTCGACGCCACCGTGGCGGGATACTCCCCTCCAACAGATGATACAAGAATACGGAAACTGATACCGTGTGTCCAGTTCGCTGCCCGACCATCTCGGCGGTGAGCGGTCACTGGTCCGAGGAGGGCCCGGAGATGCGGGGAGCGATCGAGCGGCTGCGCTACCTCATGGTGCCGGTGTGCCTGGCGATGGCGGGCGCGACGGCCATGGTCATCGTGTGGGGGACAGCCAAGACGGTCTCCCTGGCCGAGCGGCTGCTGCAGGACGGCGGCTGGAAGCGTGACGCGCTCGTCGGCGAGCTCCTCGAGATCCTCGATCTCTTCTTGATCGGTGCAGTCCTCGTCATCGTCACCGTGGCGTTCTGGCAGATCTTCGTGGGCGATCTCAGCCTGCCGCCGAGTCTCGAGCTCACCAGCCTGGCGGCGTTGAAGCGCACGATCAGCGATCTCCTCCTGATCGTGATCGCAGTGCAGTTCGCGAAGCAGTTCTTGAGCGGCGTGCGCGGCCTCGACTTGCTGTACGCCGGCGCCTCGGTTGCTCTCGTCGGAGCCGTGCTCGTTGCCTTCGCGCGGGCTCCCACGAATGAGGTGGCCGACGGTTCCCGCACGGATCGTGATGGACCCGATTCCCGGTCTTGACATACGAAAGAGATTTCGGTAGTCTCACGTCGTCTGAATGGGGAGTATCCCACAACGGCGTTGTCGTCATCACGGCCTCCGGGCCCGGCACCGCGACCCTCTCGGGGGTGGGAGAGACCTTCGGCACCCGGCCAACGCCATGCTGAAGGAGCACCCCGATGCAGTTCACCGACATCGTCAGCCTGCACAAGCACCCCACCTACCCGTCCGTCTCGCTCCTCGCCGGCGTGCCCGACGAGCACCGCGAGCTCGTGAAGGCCACGCTGCGGATGCAGCTTCGCGAGACCGAGGAGCGGCTCGAGCTCGAGTTCGACAGCACTGAGGTGCAGGGACTGCTCGAGGACCTCCACCAGACGATCGCGGAAGTGGAGCCCGACTCGCACGCGCGAAGCATCGGCGTGTTCGTCAGCCGCCGAGAGCGTTCATGGGTCTCGTTGCCCGTCCCGGTGCGCGAACGAGTCGTCGTCGACGAGACGTTCGCCACCCGTGACGTGGTGCACGCGCTCCTGCGTGCGCGCAGGTACCGCGTCCTTACCCTGGGGACGCGTAGTCAGCTCTTCGAGGGCACCGGTCAGCTTCTGACTCCGGTCACCACGGGTCGGTTCCCGGTCGTGGTGGAGGAGTCCCGCTCCGGCGACGCGCCCCGCCGACCGGAGCGCGCGGAGCGCGACCGGCGCCGACAACGCATCGCGACACGAGCGGTCGACGACGCGCTCGATGTGCACCTTCGGAACGACCCGTGCCCGCTGTTCGTGATCGGCGTCCA
>JALHSW010000212.1 GCA_022865365.1 Acidimicrobiia bacterium
CGGCGTGGCGATCGGCACGTATCGCGTCGATGACCGGGTCGGCGACGTGGAGCGGCTGGTCGCGACCGGCGCGTGCGCCGACGATCCGGCCGAGAGGCGCCGGGCGAGCGACCGGGTCCGCGAGCGTGGTGCCGTAGCCATGTGACACGACGGGATTGGTGCCGAACAGGAGGAGGAGCCGACAACGATCCGGCTCCCAGACCGGGTTCAGCTCCGAGGTCCCGGTGACCAGCTCGGCGGCGCGGAGCGCGGGCGCGTTGTCGACGGTGACCGGCGTGTAGCGCTGACGGGTACCGAGCCGTCGCAGGAACCGTTCGGCGGTCATCCACCCGTTGATGTCGTAGGCGAGGCCCGTCCCGAGATACGCGCCGACGGCGTCGGCCCCGTTCGCGGCCGTGGCGCCGCGGATGATGTCGACAAGGTCGTCGAGCGCCGCTCCCCACGTGGCCTCGTGGCCGCGCACGCGGGGGTGGTCGAGTCGATCAGCGCCGTGATGCCATGCGGGGAGCGCCCGGCCCTTCGGACACGTGTAGCCGCGCGAGACGGGATGATCGGGGTCACCGCGGACGCTCACGACGCGGTCACCGTCGACCGACGCGATGATCCCGCACGCGGCCGCGCAGATCCGGCAGTAGCTCGTGACCTCGCGCACGTTCAGTCGGCGCCCAGCGCGTCCTGGCCGCCGACCGCCGTGACACCGCCGTCCACGACGACGACCGCACCGTTCATGTACGCGGCCTCGTCGGACAGGAGGAAGCGCACGACACGGGCGACGTCGTCGGGCTCGCCGAGGCGCCCGGACGGGATCTTGCGCTCGAACGACGCTCGCGCTTCGGGGGTTGCGATCGTCGGCGCGAGCATCGGCGTGTCGATGTAGCCCGGGCAGACCGCGTTGGCGCGGATTCCCTCGGACCCGAGCCGGTGCGCGAACGATCGCGTCAGTCCGATGAGCCCGTGCTTGGACGCGACGTACGAGGGGATGAAGCCGTGGCCGATGAGACCCTCGATCGACGCGATCCCGACGATCGCCGAGCCGGGCCCGGCCGCACGGAACGCGGGCAGCAGCGCGCTCACGAGCACGGCCTCCGCGCGCAGGTTCACGTCGAGCACGACATCCCAGGTGTCGAGATCAACGACGTCGTCGATCGCCGCCCGAACCGTGCCGGCCGCGTGCACCAGCCCTCCGATCGAACCGAGCGCGTCCGTCACTTTCGTGACCGCGGCGCTCACGGCGCTTGCGTCGGTCACGTCGACGCCAGCCCCGATCGCCGCGACGCCGAGGTCCGCGCACGCGCTCGCGGTGGCGTCAGCCCCGTCGGCGTCGAGGTCCCACGCCGCGACGGGCCGACCGACGGCTGCCAGCGCCAGGCAGCACGCGCGCCCGATGCCCGACGCCCCGCCCGTGACCACGACCCCGGTACCCGGTTCCCCCAACCGTTGCTCCACCATGACGCTCCCTCTTCGTCCTCGTTCTTGCGGGGTGACCGTGACAGTCTGGAGCCTTCGAGGAGGGTGATGTGGAGACCGAACAGATTGCGGCACTCGTCGAGGCAGGTGAGCTCGACCTGCTCGATGGTGACATCTATGCCGGCGACCCCGAGCCGGTCTACGCGTTCCTGCGGGCCGAGCGCCCGGTCTACTGGGACGCCACGAACGCGCTCTGGTGGGTGAGCCGCTACCACGACATCGTGGCCATCGAGAAGGACGCCGCGACCTGGTGCAACACCGGTGGATACCGCCCGAACATCCCCAGCGATCCCTCGATCATCGGGCTCGACGACCCGCTCCACACCGAACGCCGCCGCCTCGTGGCCCGGCGGTTCACGCCCCGATCCGTCACCCATCACGAGGGGCCCGTGCGATCGGTGGCCCGAGGGCTGGTCGAGGCGGTCGCGGCCGACGGACACGCCGAGGTCGTGTCGCAGCTCGCGGCACCGCTCCCGGCCCGCATGATCGGGCACCTCCTCGGCTTCGCCGACGAGCGCTGGCCCGAGCTCGTCCACTGGTCGGCGACCACGATCGCCATGGGTGGCGGACCCCGCTACACGACCGACGAGGGGATCATGGCGGCGGTCGAGTTCGGCCAAGCCGCGATCGAGCTGGGCAACGAGCGGCGCGGCTGCCCGGTCGACGACCTCATGTCGGTGTGGAGCTCGGCCGAGGTCGGCGGCTCCCCGTTGTCCGACGACGACCTCGCGTCGGATGCCCTGCTGCTCCTCGACGGAGGGGCCGAGACGACCCGCACCGTGATCGCGAACGGCATCGACACGCTCATCGCGCACCCCGAGCAGCGCGAGCTGCTGCGCCGAGAACCCGAGCGCATGCCGACCGCGGTCGAGGAGCTCATCCGGTGGACCACTCCGGTCCTCAACATGTGCCGCGTCGCGACGCGCGATGCCGAGGTCGGCGGCGTCGAGATCAAGGCCGGTCAGCAGGTGGTCCTGATGTACAGCTCCGCGAATCGCGACGAGTCGGTGTTCGACGATCCCCAGCGCTTCGACGTCACTCGCGACCCGAACCCGCACATCTCGTTCGGATTCGGGACGCATTTCTGCCTGGGTGCTGCGCTCGCGCGACTCGAACTGCGGATCATGTTCGAGGAGCTGACCTCGCGTCTCGACGACTGGGCCTGGGCGGACGACGTCGGCCCACGACGACTGTCGAACGCGTTCGTGCGCGGGATCACCGAGTTTCCGGTCACGTTCTCGGCACGCTGAACTGTTTGTGCACTCACGGGGCCTCTGGCCCCGACGAGTGCACAAACACGCGGGCAGCTATTCGAAGCGAGCGCCCATCTCGCGGAGCATGTCGAGCATCCCCTCCGGGGAGTCCGGCGCGGGATCGCCGGGTTCGTACCGCACCGAGTGCAGCGCACCGTTGTACGGGAACGGACCGAGCTGCTCGTAGATCTCCCACGACACAGGCGAGCGGCGGTCGATCCCGACGTCGATACCCTCGAACGGGGCGACGCCGAACAGCATCGGGAGGCCCGTGAGCGTGCCCCGCTCCTGGCCGTCGACCTGCAGGGTCACCGTCCAGACGCGCTCGCCGGGAGCGGCGAGTTCTGCCACGATCTCCTGCGAGCCACTCGGCACCGGGCCCCCCGCGAGCTCGCGCATCCGGCCCCGTCCGTCGTTGTGCACGAAGACCAGCTCGTCATCACGCACGTAGAGCCCGTACCCCGACCCCTGGTCACCGTGGGCCACCAGGTAGCCCTCGTCGCCAGAGCGGAAGTCGAGTGCGACGCGGATCGTGCACGCGCGGAACCAGATCAGCTGGAGCGACCGCCAGCGTTCGAGCGTCGGGGTCCCGGGGACGATCGTGACCGGCTCCGCGAACACCGCGCTCCGAGCGGGGCGTTGCAGGTACTTCAGCCCCGCTCCCTCGTCGAGGGGGTACACCTGGTTCGCCAGCGCGGCGGCTTCCCACGCCGTCGCGAGCTCGCGACGCAGCTCGGGGTGGGCGTCCGACAGGTCCAGAAGCTCGTTCGGGTCCTCGGCGAGGTGGTACAGCTCCCACTCGGCGTCGGAGAACGGCGTGAGCGGTTGGTGCAGCGTCACCACCTCCCAGCCGTCGCGGTAGTAGCCGCGGTGTCCGAGCTGCTCGTAGTGCTGCTCCCGGTGCGTGCTCTCCGTCACGGGACTCGCCAGGCTCGCCGCGAAGCTCGCGCCGGCCGGCGCCGCGAGCGGTCGGTTGTGCCGTTCCTCGGGCATCGCGAGCCCGCAGAGCTCGACGAGGGTGGGCAGCACGTCGGTGACGTGCTGGTACTGCCGGCGAAGGGTTGCGTCGCCGAAGCCGCCGTCGGGCCACGAGACGATGCACGGGACCGAGTGACCTCCCGCGTGGGTGTTGATCTTGTACAGCCGGAACGGTGTGTTGCAGGCCATCGCCCACCCACGCGGGTAGTGCGGCGTGGTGGTCGGCCCACCGATCTCGTCGAGGCGCGCGATGTCGGCGTCCACGTCGTCTCCCCGGAGGAGGTGCACGTAGTACGCCGCCGTCCCGACACGCTCGCCCTCGCGTGACGCACCGTTGTCCGACGTGAACAGCACGATCGTGTTGTCGAGCTCGTCGAGCTCCTCGAGCCCGGCGAGGAGGCGGCCGACGTTCTGATCGAGGTTGTCGACCATGGCCGCGTACACGGCCATGTGCCGAGCGAAGAGCTCCTGCTCGCGCTCTGGGAGCTCGTCCCACGCCGCGACCTCGTTCCCCTGCTCCGCGTTGCGCGGTGGGAGCGGCAGCCCTTCGGGGATCACGCCCAGCTCCTGCTGGCGCAGCCAGCGCTCCTCGCGGAGCCGGTCCCAGCCGTCGCGGTACCGATCGCGGTACTTCGCGATGTCGACGTCCTTCGCGAGGAGTGGCGCGTGCACCGAGCCGTGCGCGAAGTACATGAAGAGCGGCTGGTGCGGCGCCGAGGCCTTGCGCTCGCGCACCATCGAGATCGCGCGATCGGTGAGGTCGTCGGTGAGGTAGTAGCCGTCGGCGTACTGATCGACCTCGACGACGTGGTTGTCCTCGACGAGGCGGTGCGGATGATGCTGGTTCGTGAACCCGTCGAGGAATCCGTAGAAGCGCTCGAACCCGCGTTGGCACGGCCAGGAGTGCTTCGGGCCGGCCGCGGAGCAGTCGGAGTCCTTGGCGAGATGCCACTTGCCGACCATGAGCGTGCCGTATCCCTGGTCGCGGAACACCTCGGCCGCGGTCACCACATCGTCGGCGAGCTCCATCGCGTAGCCGGGGAAGCCGGCATCGGAATGCGCGACGGTTCCGATGCCGGCACGGTGCGGGTTGACGCCGGTGAGGAGCGCCGCACGCGTCGGCGAGCACATCGGTGTGACGTGGAAGTTCGTGTACCGCAGCCCGCGCGCCGCGAGCCGGTCGAGGTTCGGCGTGTCGATCTCGGAACCGAAGCACCCGAGATCGGAGTACCCGAGGTCATCCGCAAGGATCACGACGACGTTCGGCGCCCGCTCGGGTGCGACCGGGCGCTCGGGCCACCAGGGTTCAGAACCGGCGAACGTCCGCCCGATCCGACCGCCGAAGCCCTCGTACGCATGCGTCGCAGTCACGAGCCGGGACCCTACCGGGCGTCACCTTTCGGTAGAGCGGTTCTTTCGGCAGAAACGGCGCAATGCGCCTACTGCTGACGCAAGAACGGTGAGCGTCGCTCACCGCACGGCACGGTCGCGGTCAGTGGCCGGCTCAGTCGTCGCCGTGAGGCGGTGCGACGGGCTTCGGCGCGGGTGCAGCTGCCGGCGCCGAGCGCTCTCCGCCCTCGCGTTCGCCATCCTCGTGGCTCGTCCTGGACGCGGCCGACACCGGGGCAGGGGTCGCGGGTACGGGAACGTCGATGTACTGGGTCTGGACCACCGCCGCGGGCGACGCGGCAGGGGGCGCCGGGGTGCCCCCGAGCCCGAAGATCCCCACGTTCGCGCCGAGGGCCAGGACGCCGGCCATCGCGGAGACCGTCAACGCCCCCGCCCATGCGAATGCGTTACGTCGTTCCATGACGGACCTCCCTGTGATCGATGCCGGAGCGGGTGTCCCGTACCGGCTCCCCTCACGGTAGAGACGCGGCTTCCAGGGGCCCACCAACTCCGGGCAAAGTCCCGACCAAGTTCGGCGACCGGTACGCTCGGCCCACCCCGAGCGACGGCCCCGGAGGACGCGATGGATCGGCCAGCAACGCCGTTCGGATCCCGAGCCGCGACGATGCAGGCCTTCGCCGACCATGTGTCGCGCGGCAAGGTCGAGGCTTTCGAGGCCCTCGGACTCGACATCGTCCTCGGCCGACGTGAAGGCCCCTTCTTCTGGGACGCGTTCGACGACCGCCGGTTCTTCAACTGCCACTGCAACGGCGGCATCTTCAACCTCGGCCATCGCAACCCGGCCGTCCTGGCGGCACTCCGAACCGCGTTGGATCGCGACGAGATCGATGTGGGCAACCACCATCTCGTGTCAGGCTGGAAAGCCGAGCTGGCGGCGCGCCTCGCCGCCACGACCGGCGGCCGTTGCCCCGGCGTGGTGCTCTCGCCGTCGGGATCTGAAGCCGTCGAGGTCGCGCTCAAGACCGCGTACGCGGTCACGAAGCGAACCGAGGTCGTCTCGGTGCACGGCGCGTATCACGGGCACACCGCTCTCGCCGCGATGGCCGCCGACGCTCGATACCACGAGCCCTTCCGTCTCGCGCTCCCCGGGTTCGTCCACGTGCCCCACGACGACCTCGGTGCGATGGACGGCGCTATCGGTGACGACACTGCGGCCGTGATCCTCGAGACGATCCCCGCAACTCTCGGGATGCGCGTCCCGAGCGATGACTACCTTTCCGGCGTACAGGCCCTCTGTCGCGACCGCGGCGCACTGTTCGTCCTCGACGAGATCCAGACCGGGCTCGGACGCAGCGGCCGCATGTGGTGCTACGAGCACGACGAGGTCGAGCCCGACGTCGTGGTCACGGGCAAAGGCCTCGGGGGCGGCGTGTACCCGATCGCGGCGACGATCATGACGCCCGAAGTGCATCGGTTCTACGACGACGAACCGTTCGTCCACGTGTCGTCGTACGGCGGTTCCGACCTCGGCTGTGCCGTTGCCATGACCGTGCTCGACCTCGTCGAGGCGCCGGGCTTTTTCGAGCGTGTCGAGGAAGTCGGCCTGCGCCTCGAGAAGGAGCTCGCCGTGCTCCCGTGCGAGATCCGCCGCCGCGGACTCTTCATGGGGCTCCGATGGCCGGACGAGGACGCCGGGATCCTCGCGGCGAAGGCGTGCATCGACGGCGGTGTCTTCGCCGTGTTCGCGAACAACGACACGTCGGTGATGCAGTTCCTCCCACCGCTCGTCCTCACCGACGGCGAGGTCGAGGAGCTCGCGGACGCGGTGGTGCGCTCGCTCTCGTGACGGCGGCGCCCGATCTCGCCGACCTCGATCTCGCCGTCCTTGAACAGGCGGTGGATGCGGCACTCGCACGGCGCGATGACGCCGCGCTCCACGTGCTCGGGTACGGCGAGATCACGACGGTGTTCGCCTGGCCCGAACCCGACGGTCCGTACGCGTGCAAGCGGCTCCCTCTCTTCACGAAGGCGCGCTTCGCCGTGTACCAACCGGCCTTCGACGAGTACCTCGAGGCGCTCGCGGCGCGTGGGGTCGACGTGCTCCCGACCGCGCTCGTGCACCAGACCCGCGCCGACGGGTGGATCGTGGCGTATTGCATCCAACCGGTGCTGCCTCGGGACGCCCTCCTCCCCGAGGTCATGCGCCAGGCCGGCGGCCGCGACGATGCCGAGCACCAGATCGGTACGCTGCTCGGCGCACTCATCGACCATCTCGCCCGGGTCGTCGACGAACGCGTCGGCATCGACGCGCAGGTGTCGAACTGGGCCGTCGCCGACTCGGGCCTCGTGTACCTCGACGTAAGCACGCCGTTCCTGCGCGATGCCGACGGGCGCGACCGCTTCGACTGCGACACCTACCTCGAGTCGATCCCGGCGGTGTTCCGAGGGTTCGCGCGCCGGTTTGTGATCCCGGGAGTCGTGCAGACGTATCACTCGACGCGGTCCATCGTGCTCAACCTCGCCGGCCACCTCACGAAGGAGGGACTCGACCCGTGGATCCCCCTCACACTCGAGCTGGCGCGTGAACGACTCGGCGTCGACCTCACCCCGCGCGAAGCCCGGCGCCACTACCGGAACGACACCCGGCTCTGGGGCCTGATCCAGCGGGTGCGGCGCATCGACCGAGTCTGGCAACGCCGGATTCGGCGCCGTCCGTACCCGTTCCTGCTGCCCGGCCCGGTCGACCGCCGACGCTGAGCCCGGCCGCTGGTCAAGGGCCACTGGTCAAGGGTCGCTGGTCAAGGGTCGCTGCTCAGGGCAGGAGCGACGGAACGACGAGGCTCGCCTCGATCTCGCCCACCGGCGCGGGGCGGCCGTAGAGGAAGCCTTGTGCAGCGTCGGCGCCGAGGGCGACGACGCGCTCGTGCTGCTCCGGTCGCGCAACACCCTCGGCGACGACACGCTTGCCGGTCGCGTGGGCGAGCGCCACCACCGCGGCGCAGATGCCCGCGGCCGCAGGGTCATCGTCGATCCCGTCGACGAAGGAGCGGTCGATCTTCAGCACGTCGAAGGGGAGGTCGCGCACGTGAGCGAGGCTCGAGTAGCCGGTGCCGAAGTCGTCGATCGCGAGTGCGACACCACGCGCCTTCAGCGAGCGCAGTCGCGAACCAGCGATCGACATTGTCCCCGCTTCCTCGCGATCGAGCATCGCCGACTCCGTCATCTCGAGGCACAGCCGACCGGGGTTCGATGGCGTACTTCGCGAGCAGGTCGGTGACGAGATCAGGAAGCTCGGGGTCGACGAGCTGCGCCGGCGCGAGGTTGACCGCGAGCAGCGCGACCGTGATGCCGGCCTCGTCCCAATCGTGGAGCGTTTGCAAGGCCTCACCCAGCACCCACGCCCCCAGGCGCGACGAGAGACCGGCGTCCTCGGCCACGGGCAGGAACCTTGCCGGCGCCAGCAGCTCGAGGGTCGGATGGTTCCACCGAATGAGTGCCTCCGCGCCGTACGGAGTCGCGTCGGGCAGGTCGACCGTCGGCTGGCAGTGGAGACACAGCCCGGCCGCGGCCGGGTCTTCGTCGAGGGCCACGCGCAACGCTTCTGCGAGCTCTCGCCGCTCCGCGACCGGCATCGGCCGGGGCCGATCCTCGCCCCGCCGGCGCGACTTCGCCACGTACATCGCGGCATCGGCTTCGGCGAGGAGCGCCTCGGCGTTCGCTGACGCGGCGCCGGAAACGGCACCAACGCTCGCGAACACCTGGAGCGTGACGCCGTCGAGCTTGACCGGGTCACCCAGGATGGTCTCGAGCCGTGCCGCGACCGCACTTGCCGCGTCCGGGTCGAGGTCGTCGCACACGACCACGAACTCGTCACCGCCGAAGCGCGCGATGAAGTCGCTGGGGCGCACGGCGTGACCGAGCCGTCGCGCGACATTCACGAGCATCCGGTCGCCGACCTCGTGACCGTACAGGTCGTTCACGGCCTTGAACCGGTCGAGGTCGATGAAGAGCACCGTGAGGCGTGCGGGGTCCAGGCCGAGCCGAGCGCGCGTGGCCTCGAGGTGCTCCAGCAGCCGCGTCCGATTCGCGAGACCGGTGAGCGGATCATGCGACGCAAGATGCTCCAGACGGTGCTCCAGCTCGCGCCGAGCCGAGATGTCGTGCGCCGAGATCACCAGCCCGGCGACCACGGGATCGTCGAGCAGGTTGACCACCGACAGCTGGTACGGGACGGCACGCCCGTCACGGTGGTTCAGCTCGAGCTCGAGCATCGCGGTGCCCGGCTGCTCCGCGATGAGCCGCAGCTTCTCGGCCACGACGTTGCGCTCCTGGGGTACCACCCAATCGGTGAGGCGCGAGCCGACGACGAGCGTCGGATCGATCCCGAGCTGTCGGGTGATGGCGCCCGAGACGGAGTGGATCCGCCCTTCGGCGTCGACGACATGAGGATGGTGACCGCGTTCTCGACGAGCGTTTGGAAGCGTTCCGGTTGCCCGGCCGCGATCTCCCAGCGACGCCGCTGCGTGAGGTCGCGGATGGTGTTCACGACGAGGAGACCCGAGTCGGTGCGCGTGGAGGCACCGACGAGCTCGACGAGGCGCCACGAGCCGTCGCTCACCCTGACCCGCAGCTCGACGGGCGTTCCCGTCTCCTTCTTCTGGACCTCCTCGAACGAGGAGAGCACGAGCGCCACGTCCTCCCGGTGGATCAGCTCGAGCGGGACC
>JALHSW010000213.1 GCA_022865365.1 Acidimicrobiia bacterium
AAGGTCTTCCCCGACGAGGTCGAAGAGGTGCTGCAGTCGATCCCCGGTGTGCGTGACGTCGCAGTGGTCGGCATCGACGACGAGCGCCTCGGTGAAGTGCCCGTCGCCGTGGTGGTCGGCGATACCGATCCAGCCGAGATCGACGCCCGCTGTCGAGCCCACCTCGCGCCGTACAAGGTGCCGGCTCGCTTCGTGTTCGTCGACGCGCTGCCCCGCAACGAGGTCGGCAAGATCCTCCGCACCGAAGTGCAACGGCTGATTCTCGCTGACGGCTGACGACTGACGACTGATTTTCAGTCGACGGTCGCGGCCGCGGGCGCGCGCTCCGGTTCGAGCGCGGAGAGCTCGGCTTCCAGATCGGGCTTCGCCTCGACGTGGACCTTCGGGATCCACTCCAACCACTTCGGAAACCACCAGTTGCGGTCGCCGAGGAGCTCCATCGTCGCGGGCACGAGCACGATCCGCACCAGCGTGGCGTCGATGAGGATCGCCGACGCCAAGCCCAGGCCGAAGAGCTTGAGCACGCGGAGCTCGTCGAGCATGAAGCTGGCGAACACGCAGATCATGATCGCGGCAGCGGCGGTGATCACACGGGCCGTTGCCGCGAGTCCGTCGGCGACCGCGAGCCCGTTGTCGCCGGTGCGGTCGTACTCCTCGCGCACGCGTGAGAGCAGGAACACCTCGTAGTCCATCGAGAGCCCGAACACGATCGCAAACAGCATCATCGGAACGAAGGGCTCGATCGGTCCGGTGCCCTTGATCCCGAGGAGCCCGCCGAACCAACCCCATTGGAAGATCGCGACGACGACCCCGTACGCCGCGGCGATCGACAGCAGGTTCATCACGACGGCCTTCACCGGCACGAGCACCGAGCGGAACACCACCAGCAGCAGGATGAAGCTGAACGCGAGGACCGCACCGATGAACAGCGGGAGCCGAGCGGCCAGCGCTTCGGAGACGTCGGCGCCCGACGCAGTGATGCCTCCGACATCGACCGTCACGTCGGTGCCCTTGATCGAAGCCGGGATCACTCTGCCGCGAAGGCGATCGATGAGCTCGACCGTCGCCTTGCTCTGCGGCGAGGTCGTCGGGATCACCTGGATCACCGCAGCCTCGCCGTCGGAGCTCGCGATCACCGGGCTCACCCTCGCGACTCCGGGTGTGGCCCCGAGTCGCTCGGCGAGTACGTCGAGCGATGCCGCACCATTCGGCGTGCGCGCGGCCAGGACGAGCGGACCGTTGAAGCCGGGCCCGAATCCGTCGGAGAGGAGGTCGTACGCGCGACGGGTCGTGTCGGTCGTGGGGTTGTTGCCGTTGTCGGAGAAGCCCAGCCGCAGTGACAGGAACGGCACCGCGAGGATCACCAGCACCGCCAATCCGGCCAGGGCAGCCGTCCACGGCCGGCGCTGCACGACGCGGCTCCAGCGGAACCACATGCTCGCTCGATCGGTGCTCTCCCGACGGTGCAATCCAGGGATGCTGAGCTTGTCGATGTTCGTACCGGTGAAGCCGAGCAGTGCGGGCACGAACGTGACCGACGCGAACACCATCAGGAGCACCGTCGACGCGCCGCCGGCCCCCAGACCGCGGATGAAGTCGACGCCCATGAGGAACAGACCGCAGAGCGAGATGACGACCGTCGCTCCGGCGAAGAGGACCGCGCGCCCCGCGGTGTCGAGGGCGAGCACGACCGCGCGTTCGGGGTTGAGTCCGTCGTGGAGCCCCTGGCGGTATCGGGTGACGATGAACAGCGCGTAGTCGATTCCGACGCCGAGCCCGATCATCGCGGCGAGCTGGGTCGTGAACGTCGGCATGACCATGATGTTCGACAGCAATCCGACGACTGCGAAGCCGCCGCCGAGTCCGACGATCGCGGTGAAGATCGGGAGGCCCATCGCGAGGACCGAACCGAATGCGATGAGCAGGATGAAGATCGCGGCGAGCAGACCGATGGCTTCCGACGCACCGCTCGGACCGTGGATCACGAACATGCGCCCGCCGACCTCGAGCTTGGCGCCGTCGACGGGCTTGCCGGGGTCGACGATGTCGATGATGTGTTGCGCCGTCGCCTCGGGAACCTCACCGGCACGCTTGTGGAACTGGATCTGCGCGTACGCGATCGTGCCGTCGGAGGACACCTGGCGCGCGCCTTCGGGCGAGTAGGGGCTCGTGGTGCCCGACACGTCTGACACCCGCTCGATCTCGGCGAGCTTGTCCTCGACGAGCTGCTGGACCGCGGGGTTGGTCACTCCGCCGGGAACTCGCACGACCAGCTCACCGGTGTCGCCCGCGCGCTCCTTGAACGTTGCCTTGAGGAGCTCCTGCGCGCGCGCCGACTCCGTGCCCTTGACGGTGAAGCCCTCACTGAACTTGTCGCCGACGTTGCCGGCGATGACGGTCAGGCCGATGACGCCGATGACCCAGAGGGCGACGACGAGCCTGCGACGGCGATAGCAGAACGCGGCGAGACTGCGGAGCATGACGTGCCTCGGGGGAGGGTAAGCGTGCAACCACGATCCTCGCACGGACACCTCGGGCTTCTCCCACCCGCGCCGCCATCGCGGGCGAGGACCGCGCGGTGAGCACGGTCGTGTCCGGCGTCGACACCGCCGAGCTCGGGTCATGGCAGGGTGAGCAGTGGTACCAGGGTGGCGGGCGCGTCCGCTTCCTCATCGACATGGGCCTCGGCCAGCTCCCCGCCGGCTACCTCTACGCCGACTACTTCCGCCGCACCCGCAACGTGGTCGTCGCACTCGCCTACGACACCGCACGCGTCGCGATCCAGGGCATCGCCAATGCCCGAATCCCGACCCCGCGCCACGTGAAGGAGGGCATCGAGATGATCAAGTGGATGCCTGCACGAACGGGGGCCCGTCGCGCCACATCACGTTCGCGGAGTACGACCACCGGGGCTACGAGGGCGACTCCTCACCATTCGCGAGCTGCGCGGTGGCGAACTGCACTTCCGGGGCTACTGCCGCCCGCAGTGGCCGATCAACACGATGGCCGCGGAAAGTTAGACTCGCCCGGTGGACTTCGAATTCTCCCCCGCCCAGCTCGCATTCCGCGATGAGGTCGAGCAGTACCTCGACGCGAACGACGACCCCGACGTCTTCGACGTCACCCGCGAGAACATGGCCCAGATCGTCGACACGCCCAAGCGGCGAGCCTTCATGGCCAAGCTCGGCGAGAAGGGTTGGCTCGGGATCACCTGGCCCAAGGAGTGGGGTGGCCAGGAGGGCGACGGCGTCTACGAGTACCTCCTGAACGAGGCGCTCGCAGCCCGGGGTGGCCCGCAGATCGGCAAGGGCGTCGGCATCATCGGCAAGACGATCCTCGCCCACGGCAACGAGAAGATGAAGCAGGAGTTCCTCCCGAAGATCCTGCGCAACGAGGTCGAGTTCGCGGTCGGCTACAGCGAGCCCGACGCAGGATCGGACGCGGCGTCGATGCGCCTCAAGGCCACGCGCGACGGCGATGGCTGGCGCCTCAACGGCCAGAAGACGTGGACGACGTCGGCGCACTTCGCCGAGTGGTACTGGGTCGGCGCCCGCACCGACCCGGAATCGAAGCATCACGGCATCACCCTCTTCCTCGTCCCGCTCGACCACCCGAACATCACCATCAACGGGATCTGGACGATGGGCGACGAGCGCACCAACGACGTGTTCTTCGACGACGTGTTCGTCCACGACGACTACGTGGTCGGCGAGCTGAACCACGGCTTCCAGTACATCTCCGAGGCACTCGACCTCGAGCGCTTCACGATGTTCACGTTCTCACCGATCGAGCAGCGCCTCGACCTGCTGTGCGACTACGTCGCCAACGAGACCCGCGACGGCAAGCCCCTGAAGGACGACCCGGTGATCCGCCAGCGCATCGCGCAGCTCGTCACCCAAGGCGAGGTCGCCCGGGTGCTCGGCCTCAAGGTGGTCGCGGCATCGATGAAGGGCGGCGCGCCCCCTACGACCGAGTCATCCGAGTACAAGCTGTTCGCGACGGAGCTGTCGAAGCGCCTCGCCGACGCGTCGATGGACATCGGCGGCCCGGGTGCCCAGCTGCGGGTCCACACCGAGGAGGCCCCGATGGAGGGGCGGTCCGAGTCGACGTATCGCTACACCGTCATCGACACCATCGGCGGCGGTTCATCAGAGATCCAGAAGAACATCATCGCCCGACGGGCGCTCGGGCTCCCGAAGAACTTCTGAGGTGACCGCACTTCTCGAAGGGGTCACCGTCCTCGACCTCGCCAGCGTGGGTCCAGCGGCACGCGCGTCGCGCTGGCTCGCCGACTACGGCGCGACCGTCGTGAAGGTGGGGCCGGTGCCGGCGCGCGAGGGCGTCCAGATCGTGCCGGTCTTCTTCGCGTACAGCGCGCACCGGGGAATGAAGCGGGCACTGCTCGACCTCAAGACGCCCGAGGGCCGGGACGCGTTCCTGCGACTCGCGGCAGGCGCCGACGTGGTGATCGAGAGCTTCCGGCCCGGTGTCGTCGACCGCCTCGGCATCGGGTACGACGACGTGCGGGAGCGGAACCGCGGCATCGTCTACTGCTCGACGACCGGCTTCGGCCAGCGCGGCCCGCACGCGCAGTGGGCCGGCCATGACCTCGACTACCTGGCGGTCGGCGGGTTCCTCGACTGCTCGGGGCGTGGCCCCGACGGGCAGCCGCCGATCCCTGGTGCGACCGTCGCCGACAGCGCCGGCGGCGGCATGCACGCAGTCATGGCCATCCTCGCGGCGCTCGTCCATCGCAACACCGGCGGCGAGGGCGCCTACCTCGACGTGTCCGTCGCCGACGGGGTGCTCGCACTCATGGCGCTACAGGTCGACGAGTTCCTCGCCACCGGGACCACGCCCGGCCCCGGCCACGGCATCCTCACCGGCCGGTACGCGTGCTACGACACCTACATGGCGGCCGACGGCAAGTGGCTGGCGCTCGGCATCATCGAGGCGCGCTTCTGGCACAACCTCTGCGACGCGCTCGGCCTGGCGCACTGGCGCGACCACCAGACCGACGACGCCGTGCAGGACAAGATCCGCGCCGAGCTGCGCACGGTGTTCGCCACCCGCGACCGGGACGACTGGGTTGGGGAGCTGGCACCGGCCGACACGTGCGTTGCGCCGGTGCTCACCGTCCCCGAGCTGATCGACGACGAGCAGTACATCGCCCGCGGTGCGTTCGTGAGCGCGCAGCACCCGCGGCACGGCGCCTTCCGACAGGTCGGCCCGGTACTCGCCGGGATGACGCCGGCCGAGGGCCCGTATGAGGTGCGCGACGCCGACGCCACCGACACCGACGAGCTGCTCGGCGCGGCCGGGCTGTCGCCCGAAGAGTACGTGCAGCTCCACGACGCAGGAGTGGTGGCATGACCGACGCGGCCCTCGACGAGCTCCCGAGCGACGTCGCCGAGACCATCGACCAGGTGCAGTACGAGGAAACCGCCGACTTCCCCGTCGAGCGCGGCTACGTGTGGACGACGTGCGCGGCGGTGGAGAACGGGAACCCGCTCTTCTGGGACGACGCCGTCGCCGAGGAGCTCACCGGCGGAGTGATCGCCGCGCCGACGATGCTCTCGGTCTGGTTCCGCCCGCACCACTGGACGCCGGGGCAGACGAGCCAGGCGCTCCCGCTGCAGGTGCACTTCGACCTGAAGGAGCAGTTCGACCTCCCCGAGGCGGTGATGACCGACAACTCGATCGTGTTCTACGAGCCGGTGCGCCTCGGCGATCGGCTCAGCACCTGCCAGCGGCTGCGGTCGGTGAGCGGGCCGAAGACGACCAAGCTCGGGACCGGGCGGTTCTGGGTGATCGACGTCGAGTACCGCAACCAACGCGACGAGTTGGTGGGCATCGAGTCGTACACGGGCTTCGGCTACCGCAAGGCCGGGACGTGAGCGCGCCGGCCCCGGTCACGCTCGACCAGGTCAGCGAGGGCCAGGCCCTGCCGTCGCTCACCTACGACGTCACCCCGACGACGGTCGTGCTCGGTGCGCTGTCGAGTCGCGACTGGCGCCCGATGCACCACGACTACCGGTTCGCCACCGAGCGCAACGGGATGGCCGATATCTTCCTGAGCACCCCCAACCAGGCCGCCTGGTTCGAGCGCTACCTCACGGACTGGACCGGCCCGCGCGGCCGGCTCGGACGAATGAAGTTCCGCATGAAGGACTCCGTGTTCGCCGGTGACACGATGGTGCTCGAAGGCGTCGTGCGCGCGGTCGAGACCGATGCGACCGGCTGCGGCTGGTGCGAGGTCGAGGTGACGATGCGCGTCGGCGAGCGGACGTCCACCGAGTGCAGCGCGCGCATCGCGATCCCGACGACACCCGACGACAACCCATGGGCCCGGCGCGGCGAGCGCTGGAAGCCCTGAGCGCCGATCTCCGAGCGCCCACACTCCGAGCGCCCACACCCGAGCGGGAGGCACCACCATGGAACTCGAGTTCAGCCCGGAGCAGGAGCTCCTGCGCGAGACCGTGCGCGGGCTGTGCGCCCGACACGCCGACCTCGACGTCGTGCGCGAGCTCGAGGACGACCCGGCCGGCTACCCGGAGAAGCTCTGGCTCCAGCTCGCGGAGCTGGGCCTGCTCGGGCTCACGATCCCGGAGCAGTGGGGCGGGTCGGCCATGTCGATGCTCGACGCGATGCTCGTGTACGAGGAGCTCGGCCGCGCCCTCGTCCCCTCGCCCCACTTCGTCAGCTCGGTGATGAGCGGTGGGGTGCTCGCCGGCGCCGGCACTGCTGCGCAACGCGACATGTGGCTCCCGCGCATCGCGAGTGGCGACGCGATCGTCACGACAGCGTGGCTCGAGCCCGACCGCGGGTTCGGGCCCGCCGGCGTGCAGCTGATCGCGGAGCCCGACGGCGACGGCTGGCGGCTCAGCGGCACCAAGCGGCACGTGCCCTTCGCGAGTGCGGCCGATCAGCTGCTCGTGCTGGCCCGCGTCGCGGGCACGGGCGACAGTGACGACGGCGTGACCATCCTGCTCGTCGACCCGAACTCCGCCGGAGTAGCCCTGACCCAGCAGATGACGATCGCGTCCGACACGCAGTACCGCGTCGACTTCGCGGGTGTGCGCCTCGGGTCCGACGCCGTGGTGGGTGCACCGGGCACGGCGTGGGCGGCGTGGAACGAGGTGATGTACGACGGCATCATCCTTCTCGCCGCACAGGCCGTCGGCGGCGCTCGCTACGCGCTCGACATCACCGTGCAGTACGCGAAGGACCGCCAGCAGTTCGACAAGCCGCTCGGGGCGTTCCAGGCCATCGCCCACTACCTCTCGGATGCTTCCACCGCGCTCGACGGCGCCGAGACCCTCGTGTGGGAGGCCGCGTGGGCCAGGAGCGCGGACCGCCCGGTCACACGGCTCGCGCCGATGGCGAAGCTGTTCGCGTGTCAGACGTTCCGCGACATCACCGCGATGTCGCAGCAGGTGTTCGGGGGCGTGGGCTTCACCGTCGAGTACGACATCCAGCTGTACTTCCGCCGCGCCAAGGAGCTCCAGCTGTCGTGGTGGGACTCCCGGTACCTCGAGGAGCTCGTCGCCACCGACGTGCTCGGCGCCTGACCGCGCCATGACTATCCGAGCTCGTTGCCCACGATCCCAACGAAGCTGACCATCTCGCCCGGGTAGCCGCCGAGGTTGTGCACGAGACCGAGACCGCGCTCCGCTGTCTTGATCGTGCGCTCGGGCGGTGCCTCTCCTCGCAGCTGCAGCCAGCTCTCGAAGAACATGCGAAGCCCGCTGGCACCGACCGGATGGCCGAAGCTCTTCAGACCCCCGTCGGGGTTCACCGGCAAGTCGCCCAGGAGGTCGAAGGTGCCGTTGAGAACTTCCTTCCACGCGGTGCCGCGCTCGACGAAGCCGAGGTCCTCGTAGATGAGCAGCTCGGCGGGGGTGAAGCAGTCGTGCACCTCGGCCATCGCGATCTGCGCGCGGGGATCGGTCACGCCGGCCTGCGCGTACGCGTCCTTGCCCGCCATGTTGATCTCCGGGAACCACGTGTAGTCGTAGTCGGGGTCCGCGTTGCCGGTCGCGTCGCCGGCGATGAACGCGAGGCCCTTGATGTAGAGCGGCTTGTCGGTGTACTGCAGCGCGTCTTCGGCCCGCACTACGATCGCCGCCGCGGATCCGTCCGCGACGCCAGAGCAGTCGAACACGCGCAGGCCACCCGCCATCAGCGGCGCGCTGCAGATCGTCTCCATCGTCACCGGCTTTCGGAACTGGGCGCGCTCGTTGACCGAGCCGTTCTGGTGGTTCTTCCACGAGATGCGGGCGAGCACCTCTCGCATCTGGTCATCGCTCACGCCGTACTTCCTGCCGTAGGCCGGCGCGCACATCGCGAACATCGCCGCAGCCGAGAGCGCGCGGCTGGTGCCATCGGTCGGCGCGTGCGACGCACCAACGAGGCCCTGGTAGCCGCTGTCCTTGACCTTCTCGACACCAACCGCCATCGCGACGTCATACGCGCCGGACGCGACCGCGTACGACGCGTTGCGCAGCGCCTCGGACCCGGTCGCACAAAAGTTCTCGACGCGGGTCACGGGCTTCTGCAGGCCGAGGGGCCGGGAGAGGGTCTGGCCCGAGTTCCCCGACATCGCCGTGCCGAGCCAGTAGGCGTCGACGTCGTCCTTGGCGATCCCCGCGCTCTGGAGCGCGTCCTCCGTCGACCAGATGAGGAGGTCGTCGGTGCCCTTGTCCCAGTGCTCACCGAACTTGGTACAACCCATCCCGACGATCGCGACCTGGTCCTTGATCCCGTGCGATGCCATCTCCGCGCTCCTTTGTCCGTTCCGCTCAGCCGCGGACCGGACGGCCCTTCCAGAAGTAGTTGTGGATGCCGTCGGCGGTGAAGAGCCGACGGAACGTCATCTCGACCCGGTCGCCCATCTTCAGATCATCGGCGTTCGCGTCGCAGAGCTCGACCGCGGTACGGCCTCCACCGTCGAAGTCGATCACCGCGAATACGATCGGCGGGCTCGGCGAGAACGCGATCTTGTCGATCGTGAACGTCGCGATGGTGCCGACGGCATCGGCCATCGGGGCGGGCTCCATGTCGTCGAGCGCGCCACCCTCCATCGACACACGGGCCGGGGGGAGGTGGAGCGCACCGGTCGAGCGGTCCTTCGACCCGACGAAGCCGTACTTCCAGTCCTCACGTCGCCCCGAGATCGCGCCCGAGATGCGGCCGGGCTCGGGCCGACGCGGTGGCTCGAGCGTGACCCAGCCGCGCCACGAGAGGAACTTGCCGTAGGCCACGTCGGCCCGGGCGTCGATCTGCGCCGCGAGCGTGCGCGCCGGCGTCCACGACTCGATCGCGTCGGTCGTGCGGAACAGCAGCGCGTCGGCACCGTCGGCGAGCGACAGCACCCCGATCACCGCGCCGGGCTTCGCCGTCTCGAGGACCGATGTGAGCAGCAGCGCGACGTGCGCGGTGCCGGTGTAGCCGACGGTGGCGGCGAGCCCGTCGACCACCTTCTCCGCGTCGACGCCCAGGCGCGGGGTGAGCGAGCGCACCGCGCGGGGGTGCGGGCCGGTCACGATCATGTGATCGACCTGGTCGGCGGAGATCTCGGCTTCCTTCAACGCCGCGTTCCATGCCTCCTCACCGAGGGGCACGTACTTCGTCTCACCGAAGCGCTCTTCCCACACCTTCGAGCGCGACTCACCAGGGAGGCGCCAGCGGTCGATGAACTCCTCGGTGGTGGTCGCGACGCCGAGCAGCTCCGCGATGACCGGACCGTCGGCGTCCGAACCGACGAGCAACGCAGCGGCGCCATCGCCACCCGCGGACTCGTCGGCGCTCGTGGCGAGACCGTTGCGCTCGTCGGAGCTCACGACGAGGGTCGAGGGACCATCGCGCAGCGCGGCGAGGAGCGCACCGTTCGCGGACCGGACCGCGCCACCGAAGTCGAACGCCGGCACCGAGCGGTCGAGCCGGAGCACGGCGTGGATCGTGGTCGCGTTCGTCTTGTCGAGGTATGCGGGCGAGGCGGTCGCGAACGACAGTGCGCGTGGCTCGACGCCGCCCGCGGCGCCGAGGGCAAGCCGAGCCGCCTCGACTCCCATCGTGGTGGTGTCCTCGTCGAACGACGCCACGGCGCGGGCGCCCTTCCCGCCGCCGCTCCCGAAGGTCGCGCCAATCTGGGCCCGGTCGAGGCGCCAGTAGGGCACGTAGCCGGCAGCACTCAGGATTCCTCGCATGTCGGCGAGTCTATGACGCGGGTGTCAGGTGACTCCGGGCCGGTCGGCCCGGCGATCCCGCGCGCTTCAGGCCGTGATCTCGTTGTGGATCTCGAACTCCATCCCTGTGGGCGGCCCGGGCAGCGCGCCGTCGAGGCTCCCCAGCGTAGGGACGAGAGTCCCGTCGCGGAACTTCTCCCACGTGTCCTTCGAGTCCCAGATCGCGACGACGAGGAAGCCATGGTCGGTCGGGCCCGCCGCGTGGTACGTCTGTCCCGCGGGGAGACCCTTGCCCCCGTCAGGATGCACGGCCTTGATCGTGGCGTCGTACTGCGCCTTGGTGCCGCCCTTGAAGTAGTTCGTGATTCCGTACCCTGCCATCTTGTTCTCCTCCTCGCCACGCCGCTCGGAGCGGCGGGCTGAGCGGGGAGCGTACCCAGAATGTGGGAGATCGCGAACCCCACCCGCTCCGACGTGCGTCGCTCGACCCCGTAGAGCAAGGTGAGGGACGCATCCAAGGATGAGGGGGAGCATGAAGCTCGGCGACGTCGGGAATCCAGGGGCCGCCAAGTACGGCAAGCCCCTCGACGGGGTGCGCATCCTCGCGGCGGAGCAGATGCAGGCGCTGCCGTTCGCGACCCAGCTCATGGCGCGCCTCGGCGCCGACGTCGTGAAGGTGGAGCACCCGACCGAGGGCGAATCGGGGCGCGGCGCCCTCCCGGCGATGACCGACCCGAACGGCCATCGGGCCGGCGCCACGTTCCTGCGCAACAACCTCAACAAGCGCAGCGTCGGCCTCGATCTCAAGTCCCCGAAGGGCCGTGAGCTGTTCCTCGCGCTCGTCCCCCACTTCGACGTCGTCGCCGAGAACTTCCGCGCCGGCACGATGCAGCGACTCGGCCTCGGGTACGACGACGTCGCCGCGGTGCATCCCGGTGTGATCTACGCGTCGGTGTCGGGCTTCGGCAACACGATCGAGTCGCCGTACGACTCGTGGGCGGCGTACGCGTCGATCGCCGAGGCGATGTCGGGGATCTACGATTACATGCAACGTGACGACGCGCCACCCGTCATCGGGCCCGCCGGCGCGCTCGGCGACATCTCGAGCGCGCTGTTCGCGACCATCGGCATCCTCGCCGCGCTGCGTCATCGGGAACACACGGGCGAGGGTCAGTACGTCGACGTAGCGATGCTCGACGCGATGGTGGCGATGAGCGACATCGTCCCGAACTACTGGTCGATGGGCATGCGCCCGGGCGGACTCGGCCCGCTGGTCATCGTCGACGGGTTCCGCGCCAAGGACGGCTGGTTCGTGGTTCAGGTCGGCCGCGAGCACCAGTTCGAGCGGCTGGCCAAGCTGGTCGGGCGCCCCGACTGGCTGCACGACAAGCGACTGGCGACACGCGAGGGCTGGCGGATCCACCTCGACGCGGTGATCCGGCCCGCGATCGAGCAGTGGGCCGCCGACAAGACCAAGCTCGAAGCTGCCTTCGCGATGAACGACGAGGGGATCGCGTCCGGACCGATCAACAGCGCCCCCGACGTGATCGCGGACCCGCACGTCGCTGCTCGCAACATGATCGTCGAGCTCGAGCGCACCGACGACGTGGCCGAGCCGGTGCTCATCCCCGGCAACCCGGTGAAGCTGTCGAAGGTGACCCAGGGGCCCGAGACGCGCTGGCCGTGGATCGGCGAGCACACCGAGGATGTGCTGCGCGACGAGCTCGGCCTGTCGGACGCCGAGCTCGCCGCGCTCCGGGCCGACGGCGTGATCAGCGCGACCCTGCCCGCATGAGCGCCGTGACCGTCGACTTCGGGCTCGACCTGCTCCCCAGCGAGGAGCTCCACGCCGTTCTCGCCGACCTCCGCGAGGCGCACCGGGTCGCGCCCGTCCGCTTCTTCGGGACCGAAGCGGTGCTCGTGACACGGTTCGACGACGTCAAGGAGGCATTTCGCGACGACGAGCACCTTCCCGGTGGTGCGACCTATCAGATGCACACCGAACCGGTCATCGGGCGAACCTTCATCAGCATGGACGGCACGGAGCATGACCGACACCGTCAGCTCGCGACGCCCGCATTCCGATCGCGCGCCGTCGCCCAGTTCGACGAGGAAGCGCTCGTACCACTCGCGCACGAGATCGTCGACCGGTTCGTGGCGCGTGGAGAAGCCGACCTCGTCGCCGAGTTCACCACAGTGCTCCCGTTCTACGCGATCACGCGCAAACTCGGAGTGCCCCGCGGCACCGACGACGAGATGCGCACCTGGGCCGATCGGATGCTCACCTACCCCAGCGATCCCGAGGGTGCGGTCGGGGCCGCCCGCGCGTTCTCGGATGTGCTCGAACCGCTGCTCGACGCGCGTCGCGCCGCGCCCGAGGAAGACCTTCTCTCTGCGCTGCTCGCAGCCGAAGTCGACGGTGAAGCGCTCGACCGAGAAGAGGTGTGCTCGACCGTACGGCTGATGTTCTCCGTCGGAGCCACGACCACGTCCCACGCGCTCGGGAACATGCTCTCGGCGCTGCTCGACCGACCCGAGCTGCTCGAGCGTGCCCGTGCCGACGAGCCGCTGCGCGCCGGCATCGTGCACGAGCTCCTGCGCTGGGACGGGCCGCTCGCGACCCTGCCCCGCCTCGCCCCGCTCGGCGCGCAGTTCGGCGACGAGACGTTCCCGCCCGGCACGCTGCTGCTCTTCGGGATCGCCTCGGCCAACCGCGATCCGAGCGTCTGGGACGATCCCGCCCGTTTCGATCCCACGCGCGACCCCCAGGAGATCGTCACGTTCGGGTTCGGGCAGAAGTTCTGCCCCGGCTCACACCTCGCCCGCCGCCAGCTGCTCACCGCGCTCGGCGTGCTCCTCGACCGGCTCCCCGGCCTGCGCCTGGCCGACCCGCACGGCGCGACGCCGGTCGGGGGTGTGCTCAGACATCCCACCGCGCTGCACGTCGTCTGGGATCTCAAATGAGCCGCCCCGAGATCGATGGCCACGAGTTCCTCGGCACGGTCGGGCGCGACTGGCGCGACTCGGAACCGTGGTGGCCCGAGCCCGAGCGCCCTGCTCCCGGCGCCCCGAACGTCGTCCTCGTCGTGCTCGACGACGTGGGCTTCGCGCAGCTCGGCTGTTACGGCTCCGACCTCGACACCCCGACGTTCGACGCGCTCGCCCGCGGCGGTCTGCAGTACACCGGCTTCCACACCACCGCGTTGTGCTCACCCACGCGTTCGTGCCTGCTGACCGGGCGCAACCATCACTCGGTCGGCATGGGGCGGATCACCGACCTCGCCCGCGGGTTCCCCGGCTACTCCGGCCGGATCTCCAAGGCGGCCGGCTTCCTGCCGGAGATCCTGCGCGACACGGGGTACGCGACCTACGCGGTCGGTAAGTGGCACCTCACCCCGGACGAGGAATCCCACCTGGCCGGGCCCCGCACCCGCTGGCCGCTCGGGCGCGGCTTCGAGCGCTTCTACGGCTACTTCCAGGGTGAGACGCACCAGTTCGCGCCCGACCTCGTGCACGACAACCACTTCGTCGAGCCGCCTGGCACCTACGAGGGCGGGTACCACCTCACCGAGGACCTCGCCGACCACGCCATCGAGTGCATCAACGACCTCCGGGCCGTCGACCCCGAGAAGCCGTTCTTCCTCTACTTCTGCACCGGTGCGTGCCACTCGCCGCACCATGCGCCACCGGAGTGGATCGAGCAGTACCACGGTCGATTCGACATGGGCTGGGACGCGTGGCGCGACGCGACGTTCGCGCGCCAGCTCGCGAGTGGCGTCGTGCCGGAGGGGACCGAGCTCCCGCCGCGGCCCGATTGGGTCCCCGCTTGGGACTCGCTCTCGGCCGACGAGCAGGCGCTCGCGGCGCGCTTCATGGAGTGCTTCGCCGCATACCTGTCGCACGCAGACGCTCAGATTGGGCGGGTCGTGGCATCGCTCGACGACCTTGGTGAGCTCGACAACACGATCATCGTGCTCGTGAGTGACAACGGTGCGAGCTCCGAGGGTGGCGCGCACGGGTCGATCAACGACGTCCGCCTCTGGAACATGGTGCCCGCGGGCGTCGAGGAGATGCTCGGACGCATCGACGAGCTCGGCGGTCCGACGCTGCACAACAACTACCCGTGGGGATGGACGATGGCCGGCAACACGCCGATGCGCCGGTGGAAGCGCGAGGTCCACGAGGGTGGCGTCGCCGACCCGTGCATCGTGCACTGGCCGCGCGGGATCGCGGCACCGGGGGAGACCCGCCGTCAGTTCATCCACGCGATCGACGTGATGCCCACCATTCTCGACGCCATCGGGATCGAGGCACCGGCCCAGATCGACGGAGTCGCCCAGCAGCCCATCGAAGGCTCGAGCTTCGCGGCGACGTTCGTTGATGCTGCGGCGACGACGCGCGACACGCAGTACTTCGAGATGTTCGGGTCACGGGCGATCTACCACGACGGCTGGAAGGCGGTGACCTGGAAGCCGCTGGGGAAGATGTACAGCGAGGACGACGATCCCGACCTGCCGTTCGACGACGACGTCTGGGAGCTGTTCCACGTCACCGAGGACTTCTCCGAGAGCCACGACCTCGCGACCGAGCATCCCGAGAAGCTGCGCGAGCTCGTCGACCTCTGGTGGCATGAGGCCGAGCGGTACAACGTCCTCCCGCTCGACAATCGTCCACAGGTCGCGATCATGGAACCGCCACCCCTCCCCTGGCCCGACCGGACGCGCTACGAGTACCGACCCGGTGGCCCCGTGCCCGAACCGGTCGCCGTCGACGTGAAGCGCCGTTCCCACACGATCACGGCAGAGGTCGATCTGCCCGATCGAGTGGCCGACGGTGGCGCCGACGGTGTGCTGCTCGCGATGGGCGCGACGTTCGGCGGCTTCAGCCTCTACGTGCAGGACGGTCGGCTCCAGTATGTGCACAACTTCGTGGCCCGCCACGAGGACCATCTCGCCGCCGACGAGCCCCTCACCCCGGGAGCGCACGTGCTCGCTTTCCAGTACCGGTGCGACGAACCGTGGGGCGGCGGACACGCCGCGCTGCTCGTCGACGGGCGCGTGGCCGCCGACCGCGACATCCGACGCTTCACGCCGATGCGCTGGTCGATCACCGGTGCCGGCCTCACGTGCGGGTACGACGGCGGCGCACCGGTCACGAGCCGCTACCGAGGACCGTTCCGCTTCGCGGGCACGCTCAGACGCGTGATCGTCGACATCGAGCCCGAGCTCGCGCCGATCGATCCCGACGCCGCCGTCGACGCGGCGCTCGCCGAGCAGTAGGACGTCGCGCCCCGCCCGAGCAGAATCTTTCGAGATTTCTTCGGGTGAGTGCTGGTTTCAGGCGTTCACTGTCATACCCCCCTGCTTGGATGGGGGCATGTTCAAGATCGAGGAGGTCAGGGACCTCGCACGCGAAGCCGTCGCCGAGCTCGACCCGGCGTGCCTCGACGGGCGCGACGCGGCCATGCTCGCCGAGGCCGCCGCGGAAGGCGCGAAGCTCCTCGATGCCGCGACCGCGATCCTCGCCAAGCGCGCCGCCGACACCAACGCGTGGCGTCGCACCTCACGCGCGGCCACGGCGGAGCAGTGGCTCGCGACGATGTCGGGCTGCACGGAAGGCGCGGCGCGGGAGACGTTGGCGACGGCGCAGCGCCTCGATTCGCTGCCGGCCACGGCCGAGCGGCTGCGCTCGGGTGAGCTCTCCCTGGCGCAAGCCGCACAGGTGTCCGCCGGTGCGATCGTCGACCCCTCGGCCGAACCGCGCCTCCTGCGCACGGCGAAGCACTCCGGGATGCGCGAGCTACGGGCCGAGAAGGAGCGCGTCGTCGCCGCTGCCACCGACGAGCTCGAAGCGCACCAACGAGCGAAGCAGGACCGTCACCTCCGCACCTGGACCCACGGCTTCGCCACCCACGGTTCCTTCTCCGGTCCCACCGAAGACGTCGCGAAGATTCTCGCCGCACTCGAGCCCCTGGCCAAGGCCCGCTTCGCCCAAGCCCGCACCGCCGGCGTACGCGAGTCTCGCGATGCCTACCGCTTCGACGCCCTCGTCACCGCCGTCACCTCAGTCACCGCCACTCGCCCCGCGACGGCCTCGAGTGCCTCCAACGCGGCGGCTTGCGTCCTCGTGGACCTCGGCTCGCTCCTCGACGGCAAGACCGCCTCCGGCGGCACGTGCGAGATCCCCGGTGTCGGCCCCGTCCCCGTCGAACACGCTCGCGAGGTCCTGAGCCACGGGCTGCTCCAGCTCGTGATCACCGACGGCGTCGATGTCCAGACCGTGGTCAGCAACACCCGCCACATTCCCCCGGCATTGAAGATCGCCATCGCGGTCCGGGACCGCACCTGCAAGATCCGTGGCTGTGACTGCGACCGGATGCTCGAACGCCACCACACGGTTGACTACGTCGACTCGCACCGCAGCACCTACACCGAGCTCGGCAACCTCTGCCCCAAGCACCACGACCTCGTCACCAACAAGCACTACACCACCACCGACAACCGCGACGGCACCTGGGACCTCCACGCACCAGCCCACTTCACGGGCAGCGCCATGGCCAATGCCCCACCTGGCGAGGCGGCGGCCTGACGCGTCAGTAGCATTCGGCGGTGTCCGGCGCCCTGCTGCTCGTGTTCGCACTGTTCGGCGTGCTCCACGTTGGCGTTGCGCTGTTCGGTCCCCGCCAGCCCGCTCGAATCGCGTACTTCCTCTTCCTGGGCGGACTCGTCACGAGCGAGTTCGCGTGGTTCAACATCATCTGGTCCGGGCTGGTGGCGTACGGACTGATCGCACTGGGGGCGCTCGAGACGACCGCGGGAGTGCTCTGGCTCGGCCTGCTCGTCCTCGTGTGGCTGGGCCTGCTCTTTGCCCAGGTGCGCCAATCCCGATCTCGCCGAGTCCTCGCCCAGGCACTCGATGCGGGCATCGGATGCGAGGGCACCGACGCGAGGAAGTCGCGCGTCGATCAGATCGCGTTGCTCCGTCCGTGGCGACCGCCCGAGCGCGGCGTCACCCGCGTCGACGGCCTCCGCTACGGCGACGATCCGCGCCAGTACTTCGAGGTACTCCGCCCGTCCGACGCGACCGCGACGTCGGCGAAGCTCCCCGTCCTCCTGCACCTCCACGGTGGAAGTTGGGTCGGAGGTCGACCGGAGCGCCAATCGCGCCTGTTGCGTTGCCACTTCGCCGCGCGGGGCTGGCTGACGGTCGCGCCCGGCTATCGCGTCAGTCCGGCCGCGACGTTCCCCGACCAGCTGCTCGACGCGAAGCGTGCACTCGCGTGGGTGCGGGAGCACGCGGAGGAGCTTGGTGCCGATCCCGAGCTGGTCGTCGTCTCCGGTGGATCAGCCGGTGCCCACCTCGCGTCACTGCTCGCGCTCACCGCGAACGATCCCGCGTACCAACCCGGCTTCGAGGCCAGCCAAACCTCGGTGGCCGGCTGCGCCGCCATGTACGGCATCTTCGACTTCCTCGATCGCAACCACGACCACCCCAAGTCGACTCGACCCGGATTCCTCGCGAACGTCGTGATGAAGTCGGACCCCGACGCGGCACGCGCGGCCTGGGACGCGGCGTCACCGATCGCGCAGGTGCGTCCCGACGCGCCGCCGTTCTTCGTGGTCCACGGCGACTTCGACTCGCTGGTCTGGCGTGAGGAGGCCGACTCGTTCGTGCGAGCCCTCGCCGCCACCTCCAAAGCTTCCGTGAGCTACGCGGTGCTCCCGGGCGCACAGCACGCGTTCGACACGCTGGTGACGGTGCGCAGCCAGCACGTCGTGCACGCCATCCACCGCTTCGCCGAATGGCTCCGCGTCGAGGCTCAGTCCGGTGCGGCCGCGGCCCGCGGGTAGCGCCGACGGAACATCCACGTGGTAGCGAGCCCGATCGGCATCGGGAGCCAGAACGACACCAGGCGAAAGACCAGCGTCGCCAGCACCGCCTCGCCCGTCGTGATCCCCGACAGCGCGAGCGTCGCGGTGAGCCCGGCCTCCACGAAACCCAACCCACCGGGCGTGAACGGCACCATCCCGAGCACCGACGCAGCCACGAAGGCGAGCAGCGTGAGCCACGGGTTCGGGTCGGCCCCGATCGCGTACAGCGTGACGAGCAACACGAAGTACTCGAACGCCCAGCGGCCGACCGCGGCCGCGACCGCTTCGATCCAACGTGAACCCATCGTCGTGCGGATCTCGTCTCGTTCGACGAGCAGACGGGCACCGAGATCCCGGATGGGCTCGCGGTGCCGACGCACGAGGTTCGCGATCCGCTGGACGGTGTCACCGACCCACACCACGGGGCGACGAGTCGCAAGCAGGAGCGCGCCGAGCGCGGCCATACCCAGGAACAGCGCGAGGCCGATCCACAGCGCGTCGACGAGCGATCCAGGGACGCTGGTGCCCGCGAAGATCGCGGGGAGCGCGAACACGGGCATCACGATCACCGCCGCAGTGATGAGCAACGACTGCGCGGTCAGGGCGGCAGCGGCCTTGGCACCATCGAAGCCGGCGTCGGTGAGCATGGTGGCCTGGAGCGCGGTTCCGGTGGTGCCGCCACCCGGCGTGATCCGGTTGAAGGCGTTGCCGGCGAGCTGGGTGGTCGCCACCACGAACCAGCCGTGGGTGCGGAGCGCGATTCGCTGGAGGATCCAGACGCAGACGAAGCTCCCGATCTCGCACGCGAGGAGCACGGGTATTGTCGCCGGGTGGACCTCTCCGAGCTTGTCCCATGCCTCGAACACCTCGGCGATGCTCGGCGCGAAGAGGTAGAGGGAGAAGCCGGTGACGACCAGCAACAGGACACGCCCGACCGACCAGCGCGGCCGGCCGTTGCGTGTTCCCTCGGCATCGAGGTCTGCCATCACGCGGAAGGTTAGGCCCGAGTTCAGGCCGGGCGAATCCGGACCGGGAGTGACTTCAGTGCGTTGTTGAGGTTCGAGCGTTGACGCTCGGGCTCACCGATGAGCTCCACCGACGCCCACTTGTCGAGCATCTCTTCGAAGAACACGCGCGCTTCGAGACGGGCGAGATGCACGCCGAGGCAGAAGTGCTCGCCGATGCCGAACGCGAGGTGGGGGTTCGGGCTGCGGCTGACGTCGAACCGATCGGGATCGATGAACACCTCTTCGTCGCGGTTCGCCGACGAGTACATCAACGCGACCTTGTCGCCCGCGGCGATCTCTTGGCCGCGCACCTTGGTGTCGGCGGAAGCCGTGCGGCGGAAGTAGTGCAACGGCGGCGCGAACCGCAGGATCTCCTCGACCGCGGACGGGATCAAGGTGTGGTCGGCGCGCAGCATCTCGAGCTGGTCGGGGTGCTGGATCAGCACGTGCAGACCCGACGACATCATCGTGCGCGTCGTGTCGTTCCCGGCGGTGACGAGCTGCACGAAGAAGTACGCGAACTCCAGATCGTCCATCGGACGCCCGTCGATCTCGGTCGCGAGCAGCAGGTCGCCGAGGTCGCCGACTCCGTCGGACGGGACACGACCACGCCGCTCCCGCGCGAAGCGAGCGCCGTACATCGCCATCTCGATCGAGCCCTCGTTCGTGCCGTCGGCGTACCCGTCGGGATTGATGTCGGGGTCCTGTCCGCCGGTCATCATCTCGGCCCACCGGTTGATGTCGGCACGGTCGTCGACGGGGATGCCGAGGAGCTCGCCGAAGACCTGCGACGGAATGCGCGCCGCGAGGTCGTGGGTGAACTCGACGTCGCCCATCTCGGAGCCGGCGTCGAGGATCTCGAGGCAGATCGCGCGCACCCGGTCTTCGATCAGCGCGATCTGGCGGGGTCGGAAGTGTGGGTACACACGCTTGCGGAGCTCCGCGTGGCGGGGTGGATCCATCATCAGGAGCATGTTCTTGGTCTGTTCGAGCTGCTCAGGAGCCTGATCTTCGAGCACGACGCCACCGATCTCGGCCGAGAACAGCTCGGGGCGGCGCGACGCGTCGACCACGTCGGCGTGCTTGAGGAATGCCCAGTAGAAGGTCCCGTCGGGCATCTCCTGACGGAACACGGGGCGTTCACGGCGCAGCAGCGCGAACCGGTCGTACGGCGTCGCCGCGACGTAGCCGTTCGGGTCGTAGATGTCGATCTGGTCGAGCGTGAGCGTCACGGGGCCTCCTGGGTTGCGCAAGGGTGCCGCAGGC
>JALHSW010000214.1 GCA_022865365.1 Acidimicrobiia bacterium
CTCCCTGCGCTCGCGGTGCTGCTGATCCTCGCGAGCAACCAGGATCCCTCGTTCTTCGGTCTCTTCGATCTGCCACCGGCGACGGAGGTCAGCGGGATGATCCTGATCATCGCGATCCTCGGGTGGATGCCGATGGCCCGGATCGTGCGCGGGGAGTACCTCTCGCTGCGGGAGAAGGAGTACGTGGAGGCGGCCGTGGCGGCCGGCGCACCCGCGCACCGGATCATCCTGCGGCACCTGCTCCCGAACACGCTCGGTGCGATCGTGGTGTTCGGCACGCTCGCGGTGGGGCTGGCCATCATCACCGAGGCGACGCTCTCGTTCCTCGGTGCGGGAATCCAGCTCCCCGACGTCTCGCTGGGCAACCTCATCTCCGACGCCGAGAGCACCGTAGGGACGGATCTCGCCTATCTCATTGTCTTCCCTGGGCTGATGTTGTTCCTCGTCGTGCTCTGCGTGAACTTCGTCGGTGACGGACTGCGCGATGCGCTTGACCCCAGGGCGGTGAAGTGACAGACACGCTGCTCGACGTACGCGACCTTCAGGTCGAGTTCAACACGGAGGACGGAGTCGTCGCGGCAGTCAACGGCGTGAGCTTCTCGGTGCGGCAGGGCGAAACGCTGGCGATCGTCGGGGAGTCCGGCTCGGGGAAGAGCGTCAGCGCGCTCTCGGTCATGGGTCTAATCGAGAAGCCCGGCCGTATCGCGAATGGCGCGATCACCTTCGAGGGACGCTCGCTGACCTCGATGTCCGAGCGCGACTACCGCAAGCTCCGGGGCGGTGACCTCGCGATGATCTTCCAGGACCCGTTGTCGTCGTTGAATCCCGCGTTCCGCGTCGGCGACCAGATCGCCGAAGCGCTCCTGACCCACACCTACGAGTCGAAGAAGGCAGCGCGCCGCCAGGCGGCGGTGCTCCTCGACCTCGTCGGCATCCCGCAGGCGGGAGATCGTGCACGCGACTACCCGCACCAGTTCTCGGGAGGGATGCGCCAGCGAGCGATGATCGCGATGGCGATTGCCAACAAGCCGAAGCTGTTGATCGCCGACGAGCCCACGACGGCGCTCGACGTGACGATCCAGGCCCAGGTGCTCGAGGTGCTCCGGAAGGCCCAGCGCGACACCGACGCCGCGATGCTCTTGATCACGCACGATCTGGGTGTCGTGGCCGGGATGGCTGATCGCGTCGTCGTGATGTACGCGGGGCGCATCGTCGAGGAGGGGGCCCTCGACGAGCTGTTCTACGCGCCCCGGCACCCGTACACGCTCGGGTTGTTGACTTCGCTCCCGCGCCTCGACTCCGACCGTCGGGAGCCGTTGCGCACTATTCCGGGGACACCACCGAGCGTTTTGAACCTGCCCCCCGGGTGTGCGCTCGCCCCGCGCTGCGCGTTCGTGCAGGACCATTGTCGCGTCGAGCGTCCCGAGCTCGAACCTGTCGGGCCGGCGACGCACCGCTCCGCGTGCTTCCGCTCGGCTGAGCTCCCGGCACTCTCCGGCGCGATGACGGACGCGCCGTCGTGAGCGAGCCACTGCTCGAGGTCGAAAGCCTCGTGAAGCACTTCGACGTCAAGCAGGGGTACTTCGGCGGTGACGGGGGAGTGGTGCACGCAGTCGACGACCTGTCGTTCACCCTTGATCGGAACGAGACGCTCGGTCTCGTCGGTGAGTCCGGCTGCGGCAAGTCGACGACGGGTCGGCTCGTCCTGCGCCTGCTCGAGCCGACATCGGGCACGATCCGCTTCGACGGCACCGAGATCCTCACCCTGCGCGGTCGAGCGTTGCGCGACCTTCGCCGCCGGATGCAGATCGTGTTCCAGGACCCGTACGCGTCGCTCAACCCGCGCATGCGAGTGCAGGAGATCCTGGCCGAGCCCATGGTGATCCAGGGTCGACGCAGCGAGGTCAAGGGGCGCGTCCCCGAGCTGCTCGACATGGTGGGCCTCCACTCCGAGCACGCGACGCGGTATCCGCACGAGTTCTCCGGTGGGCAGCGTCAGCGCATCGGGATCGCCCGCGCGCTCGCACTCGAGCCGGATCTGGTCGTGCTCGACGAGCCCGTGTCGGCCCTCGACGTCTCGATCCAGGCCCAGGTGCTCAACCTGCTCGCCGAGCTCCAGGAGCGGCTCCATCTCGCGTTCCTCTTCATCGCGCATGATCTGTCGGTGGTGCGCCATATCTCGGATCGCATCGCGGTGATGTATCTCGGCAAGGTCGTCGAGATCGGCGCGGCGGCGGAGATCTATTCGGGGGCGGGGCATCCCTACACCCAGGCCCTGCTCTCCGCGGTCCCCGAGCCGGATCCGCGCCGCGAGCGGGACCGGCAGCGCATCGTGCTCCAAGGGGACCTCCCGAGCCCGATCGACCCGCCGAGCGGTTGTCGGTTCCGCACCCGCTGCTGGAAGGCGCAGGACGTGTGCGAGACCGATGAGCCGGCGCTGATCGATCGCGGACAGGGGCATCCGGTCGCGTGCCACTTCGCCGACGTGTCGGTGAACGCGTAGCGCGAACTCCGCCGAGCTCGCGCCGGCCGGTATCGCGTACCGAGTGCGTCAGGCCGCCGCCTCGCCGGGTGGTGCGTGGGCTGGGGGGTGCAGGTCCCAGGTGCCGTCGTGATTGTCGGTGGTGGTGTAGTGCTTGTGGGTGACGAGATCGTGGTGCTTCGGGCAGAGGTTTCCGAGCTCGCGGTAGGTGGTGCGCTGCGATTCCACGAAGTCGACCGTGTGGTGGCGTTCGAGCATCCGGTCACAGTCACACCCGTGGATCTTGCAGTTGCGGTCCCGGACCGCGATCGCGATCTTCAATGCCTTGGGGACGTAGCGGGTGTTGCTCACCACGGTCTGGACATCGACGCCGTCGGTGATCACGAGCTGGAGGAGCCCGTGGCTCAGCACTTCTCGGGCGTGGGCGACGGGGACAGGGCCGACACCGGGGATCTCGCAGGTGCCGCCGGGTGCGGTCTTGCCATCGAGGAGCGAGCCGAGGTCCACGAGGACGCAAGCGGCCGCGTTGGAGGCGTTCGAGGCCTTGGCGCCGCCGCTCGCGGTCGCGGTGGCGGTGACGGCGGTGACGAGGGCGTCGAAGCGGTAGGCGTCGCGAGGCTCGCGCTCGCCGACGTTCCGGGCTTCGTCGAAGCAGGCCTTGGTGAGCGGCTCGAGCGCCGCGAGGATCTGGGCGACGTCTTCGGTGGGGCCGGAGAAGGAGCCGTTGGTCGCGAAGCCGTGCGACCAGGTGCGGAGGTGGCGTTCCCGCTTCGCCCGACGGTGGGCTTCGAGCTCGTCGGTCGCCGCCGCGACGACACGCTCCCGCTCGGCCCGCAGCTCGCGCATCCCGGAACGCTTCGCCGTGCGCAACAGGCGCCGCTCCGCGCCCGGATCGGCGATCGCTCCCGCCGTGACCTGGGAGGCTTGCGCCATCGAGAGCTCACCGGAGCGGACCTGCTCAGCCGTCGCGGGTAGCTCCTCGAGCCGCTGCGCAGTAGCGAACACGTCTCGCGCCGCGCCCTCGGTGCAGCCCGACATCTCAGCGAGCCACTGCTCCACCGTTGCCGCACGTGACCGGCGACGCCACGCGTTGGTCTCTGCCGACCGCTGCGCGAGGAGCATCTTCGCCGTTGCCCCCAACCGCTCGATCAAGGCCGCGACCTCGGTCAAACGCGCGGCGTCACAACCCTCGAGGCGCGCGGGGTCGAGCGCGGTGACAGCCTCCTGCACCACTTCGGCGGCACGCTCGATCTTGAACATGTTCCCATCCAAGCAGGGGGGTACGACAGTTACCCTCTGTGAGCGCCGGGAATTCGGGAGGTCTTCGCTACAATCTTCGCTCCACGTCGGAGTGGCGGAATCGGCAGACGCGCTAGCTTGAGGGGCTAGTGCCCGAAAGGGCGTGGGGGTTCAAGTCCCCCCTCCGACACCACGGTTGACCTGCGCTTTCGCGAAGTGGCGTGCACGTCGCGACCCTCGAAACACCCCGCGCGTCTAACAATGTTCTAACGTGCGTCCGGAGCAGCCTCGCGGGCGACCTGAATGCTCGAGTGGCACCTACCTCGGGTCGGGTCCGCCCTCGGCCCAGGCGAGATAGGCGTGGAGTGCCTCCATCGATTTCGGGAGCTCCCGCGCGAGTCGTTCCATGATCTCCGGTCCCGTCTTGGGGGCTCGTGTGCGCCGTTGGGCGATCGTGGTGATGCCCTTGGTCACGGTGATCGGATCCAGATCGATCTGTGCGACGCCGAAGTCGTCAGGATTGATGGCTTCGACGCCGTAGGGGGCACACGCGTCCGAGGTGAAGTGGCGGAGGTTGTTCGTCACGAGCGTTGCCGCGCCGACGTGCACGGCGAGAGCCAGGACGTGGCGATCCTTGCGGTTCACCGGCATGGCGCGGATGAGTGAACGGGGAGCCTCCGCGAGCGCATCGGGCAGAGCGAGATTCATCTGCTCCAGGCGACGGTCGATCGCAGCCGGGTTGAGTTCGGGTCGCCGGCGGAGGTTCCGACGTACTTCGTCGAGGATCTGCGGTGACCAATGTGGACGGAACATTCGCTCGGTCGCGAGGGTCAAGAAGAAGTCGGTCACTTCGATGCCGTAGAGGACATCGGCATCGAAGACGACCGGGAATGCCATGGCGAAACCGTACTGATGACCGCGGGGAAGGTGCTCGGCTCAGTCGTCGTAGAGACCGAGCGCCTCTGCTTCTGTCGTCATCGCATCGAGCGCGTTCCCGGCCTGGCGATCGATTGCGTCGCGGTAGGTGAGGACATCACTCAGTCGGACTCGTCGATGCGTGCCGACCATGCGATAGGGGAGCACGCCGCGTTCGAGTTGCGTGATGAGGAACGGTCGGCTCACGTTCAGGAGGTCGGCTGCCTCGACGGTGGTGAGTTCGGCGTGCATCGGAACGACGGAGATTCCGTTGCCGGCCTTGAGCTGGTCGACGACCGCAGCGAGCACATCGAAGATCTCCTCGGGGAGCTCGATCCCTTGACCGTCCGGTCCAACGAGGCGCGGCGTCTCGCCGACGTGAGCGGGTCGCGCGGGACCGAGCGTCCGGTCGAGCGCGTCGAGCTCTCCTGCCTCGATCGAACCAGGGCGTACTTCCACGCCAGCAGCCATGGCGGACAGGATAGCACGCAAACGCAATAACTGCAACGAATGCAACAACCCCGGCAGGCCGGGATCGTCTTCATCCGTCGCGGGCGACACCGCCATGGCCATGGGGTCAGCGTGCGTCCCGGAGCAGCTTCTCGACCCGACTGGTCGCGTCTGCCTGCATCCCCGGGCTGACGTGCTGGTACACGTCTTCGGTGACGCGCGTCGACGAGTGGCCGAGGATCTCCGACACAACCTTCGTGGGGATGCCTTCGAGCAGCGCCAGCGTCGCCCAGGAATGGCGCAGGCTGTGCAGTGTGATGCGAGGCAGCTTCGCCTCGCCGACGAGCCGGTCGAAGGTTCGGCTCACCGTCGCTGGATTCAGGGGCGAGCCATCGGGGTGAGCGAACACGAGATCGAGTTGCTCGGCGTACGCGGCTCCGACCAAGAGGCGGACCTCGGCCTGGCCGGCACGTTGGGAGCGGAGCGCTTGTGTCGTCCTGTTCGGGAGCGCGATGAGGCGTCGGGACGAATCCGTCTTGGGTTCCGAGAGCATCGCGGTGGTACCGACGTAGGCGAGGGTCTGGCGTACGGAGAGACGGGCCGCGTCGAGGTCCACGTCTTGCCAACGGAGCCCGAGGGCTTCACCCCGCCGCATCCCGGTCGTGGCCAGCAAGACCCACAGCGCGCTGAGGGAATCCTCAGTCGTGGCCGCGAGGAAGCGAGAGAGCTGGGTGGCGTCCCAGGTCGACGGCTCGGAGCGTCGGGCGCGCGGCGGTCGCGCAACGCCGGCCGGGTTCCTGGCGATCCGGCCCCACTCCACGGCGTCGCGCAGCGCGCGGTGGAGGAGCCGGTGCACCTTCGCGGTCGTCTCGGCACCCAGCGGACCTCCGTCGCGTCGACCACTCTCGAGCAGTTCGCCGTATAGCTGATTCAGGAGAGCGGGGGAGAGCTTCTGGAGCTTCACGCCGCCGATGCGCGGCTTGATGTACGCCGACACCAGCGTGCGGTAGAGCTCGACGGTCGACGGCTTGAGCGAGGTGCGCGCCGCTGGGAGCCACTCGTCGAGCAGGAACTCCGCGACGGTCGCATGTTCCGGCTCCACGTAGGTCCCGGCATGGATCGAACCGACGATCGCCGGGAGCGCGGCTTGCGCCTCGCGCTTGGACGCCCACGAACCGTGCCACTTCTGACGGCGGCGACCCGTCTCCGCATCGCGGCCGATGTCGACGACGATGTACCAGCGGTTTCGCTTCTTCGTGACCGTCCCCCTCATCGCTTACCGCCGTTCTCCGTGGGGCGCCAGGCGCCACACCCCACAAGGCCCGCGGCTGTTGTGCCTCGCGATCGGGTCCGGTTGCCCGTGCCGGGCGATGCCGGCCCGTGCGGCAGATCCATGCGGGGTCCTTCCATGCTGCACCGTCCTCGTCGCCTCAGCGTCTCCGCAGGTGAAGACACGCACCGTCACAGTCAACTACTTGGGTACGACAGCCGCTCGCGGGGCGAGGGAGCGCGCTGACACATCTCTGTTGTGGGTTTTCTCGTTCCGAGCGTGCTTTGTGGTGGTGTCCGCGCTGCGCGACGACGGCTGGGAGCCTCATGGCGGCAACGAACCCCGAAACGCCTGACTTCTTCACGGTCGAGGAGGCGGCGCGTGTCTTGCGGATCGGTCGTACTGCTGCCTATGAGCTCGCACGGACTTGGCGCGCGACTGGCGGGCGAGACGGGCTGCCCGTGGTCGCGTTCGGTCGGCTGCTCCGGGTGCCTCGCGCCGCGCTCGAGGGGCTGAGTGGCGGGCCGATCACGATGCCCCGCGCTCAGGCTCCGAAGGCAGCGCCGGTTGTGGGCCCCGAGCCGGTGGCGCAGCCACCGGTGGGTGCGCGCGTCGAACTCACCCGTCCGTCGCATCGCCGTCACCGACGCACCCGCGCAGCCTCTCCAGATCAGACCACTCTCCCCTTCGAGTAGGAGTCCCATGCAACTCCCTGCCGCGACGAGGCTGCTTGATTCATCTGACGAACTTGCACCTGGGGTGCTGGGAGTCCCGCTGCGATCGCGTGGGACATCCCGCCGGATCGAGAGGGAGTCCCACGCGTCCGAGGGGGAGTCCGTCGCGTGTTGAGTCTTGGGAAGCTCGCTCCTGGTCAGCAGGCGTATTACCTCGACACCGTCGCGGGTGGTGCGGAGGAGTACTACACGGGAGGGAAGGAGGCGCCGGGCGAGTGGGTCGGCGCTGCGGCGGCGCGCCTGGGCCTCGTAGGTGAGGTCGACGCAGCGGAGTTGCATGCGGTGTTGACCTCGCGTGATCCGGGGAGCGGTTTGCGGCTGACGCGCGGCCAGGGGGCGCCTTCGGTGCCGGGGTTCGATGCGACGTTCTGCGCACCGAAGTCGGTGTCGTTGCTCTTCGCCCTGGGGGATCCCGAGACGTCGAACGAGGTCCGCAACGCGCACGACGTCGCCGTCCAACGGGCGTTGGGGGCGTTGGAATCGGTCGCGGCGCAAGCCCGGCGGGGCAAGGGCGGCCTGGAGCGGGTCAGGGCGGACGGGTTCGTGGGGGCGGCGTTTCGGCATCGGACATCGCGGGCGGGCGATCCCCATCTACATACCCATGTGGTGATCGCGAACCTGGTCCACGCGCCGGGGGATGATCGGTGGTCGGCGTTGGATGCGCGGCCCTTGTATTGCTGGTCCAAGACGGCCGGGTACCTGTACGAGACGGAGCTGCGGTCCGAGTTGACTCGGCGCCTGGGGGTGGCGTGGGGTCCGGTGGTCAATGGCATCGCCGACATCGCAGGCATGCCCGAAGCCGCGTTGCGGGGGTTCTCTCGCCGTCGGCAGGAGATCGAAGCGCATCTCGCGGAGCGGGGTTTGGTCGGTGGGCGGGCATCGCAGATCGCCGCGTACGCGACCCGGAGCCCGAAGCACGAGACCGGAGTGGATCTCGTGCCGGAGTGGCGCGTACAGGCCCGCGGTCTCGGTCTCGATCCCGAGCGCCTGGCCGGGGTGCTCGACCGCGTGGGCCCGTCCCCGGTGGTCGCGGTGGGCAGCGATGAGGCCGATGTCTTGTTCCGGCGGCTGGCGAGCCCGGAGGGGTTGACGGCGCATCATGCGACGTTCGGGCGGCGTGAGGTGATCCGCGCCATCGCCGAAGCCGCGCCACCGGGGATGGGGCTCGACGGGGTGCTCGAGCTCAGCGCCGCGTTCCTGGCGTCGCGCCACGTGGTGGTGCTGGGCGAGCCGGCAGGGTTACGGACCAGTGATGTGATCCGCCGTCGCGACGGGACGGTGGTCGCGGCGCGGGTCGACGAGGCCCGCTGGAGTACGCCGGAGCTGTTGGCGACGGAGCGGCGCCTGATCCAGGGGGCGTCGCGGCGAACCCGCGCTCGGGTCGGCATCGCGACCGACGAGTCGATCGATGAAGCGCTCCACGCGCGACCGACCCTGAGCCGTGAGCAGGTCCGCCTAGTCCGCTACCTGGCCAGCTCCGGTGCCGGGGTCGATGTCGTTCAGGGTGCGGCGGGGTCGGGCAAGACCTACGCGTTGGCGGCGTGTCGCGAAGCCTGGGAAACCTCGGAGCATCGCGTGATCGGGTGCGCCCTCGCAGCACGCGCCGCGGAGCAACTCGAAGACGGATCCGGGATCGGCTCGACCACGATCCATCGCCTCCTCGCCGTCCTTGACGACCCCCGCCGCCGGCCCCTCGACTTCCACGATGTGGTGGTGGTCGACGAAGCGGCCATGGTTGGTACCCGCCAACTCGCCCGCCTGCTGGACAAGGCCGCCGAAGCGAGGGCAAAGATCGTCCTCGTCGGCGACAACCGCCAGCTTCCCGAGATCGACGCGGGCGGCGCGTTCGTGGGACTCGCGACACGACTCGGCTCGGTGACCCTCGAAGAGAACCGCCGCCAAGTCGAGGCGTGGGAACGTCGCGCGCTCCTGCGGTTGCGGGTCGGATCGAGTGACCGTGCCATCGACGCCTACCAGGGACACGACCGTATCCACATCGACGCCACTGTCGACGAATCCCGCCGACGGCTCGTGGATGATTGGCTCGGCGCGCGAACCCGCCGGGGCGCGGCAGTGATGCTCGCGGCGCGTCATCGCGACGTTGACGAGCTCAACCGCATCGCCCGGGGTCGCCTGCAGGCAAGCGGCCACCTGGACCGGCGTGACGTCGTTGTCGGTGATCGAGCGTTCGCGGTGGGCGACGAGATCCTCGCGACCCGCAACGACCACCAGCTCGGCGTACTCAACGGCACCCGCGCCACCGTCACCGCGATCGATGAACGTTCAGGCGCGATGCACGCCGACACTCGCGACGGAAGATCAGTCGTCTTCCCGGCCGACTACACAGAGGGCGGGCACCTCAGACATGGGTACGCGATGACGTTGTACAAGGCCCAAGGCTCGACAGTACGCGAGACCTTCGTGCTTGCGACCGGGCCAACCGATCGCGAGTTCGCCTACACGGCCCTATCTCGGGGGACCGACGCGAACTCGCTCTACCTCGTCGACGAAACCGATCGTGCGGTCGATCGACACGCGCCCGAGCTCGAGACGGATGCGATCGAGCGGCTCCGCGCCGGACTGCACACCTCGCATGCCCAGGAGATGGCTCACGACCTCGCAAGGGTCCTCGACCGCAACGACGCGATCGGTATCGAACTCTGAGGTCCCGCCGGTATCGGGGCGCGGGCCGGTCAGTTCGCACCCTTGCGGTCACCCAACCGTCTAGGTCTGGGGAAGAACGACCCCGAACGCAGCTTGGGGATCTTCAACTCGACATCACCCGCCTTGGTCGAGAGCAACCGATCGCGGGTGCCGTTGCGTTGGTTCGTGCGCGTCGACGTGTGCTCATACGGCTCGGCGCCGATCACCTCGGTCGCTTCAACATCGATCAACGCCTGGAGCACCAACTCTACACTCCGTCGAACGACATCGAGATCACCCCCCGCGCGGATCGCGTCGACCAGATCGCTAACATCAGACTGAGACAGGGCCACCATGTTGTTCCTCTCGTGTGCTCTTTGGTCGGAACACACTGAGGATCACGCGGTGGCCAACCTCATCGGTGGACCCCCGGACTTACACCACCGGGAGGGACATCAACCGGAGGCTCGTCGTGGTGAGGCGCGCGATGACGAACTGGGGTTCGCGATTGCGCAGTTCGGCGCCGAGAAGTCGCGCGGCTTCGCGGAGGCGATCGGGGCAGCGAGAGCGCAGGTTGCCGAGGCGTTCAGGCTCAAGCAAGCGCTCGACGATTCGACGATGGACTCTCCCC
>JALHSW010000215.1 GCA_022865365.1 Acidimicrobiia bacterium
CATCGTCGTCTTCGCGATGAACCCGCGGCGCGAGACCTTCGAGCCCAGGGTTCGACTCGTCTTGTCGACGAGCCAGTCGGCGATCCCGACCCTGGTGCTCACGACGCGTACGACTCGCGCATGGCCTGGAGGGTGCGCGGCAGCTGGGTGAGGGCCACGAAGGCGCAGAGCACGCCGACCACGACGAGGAAGACGTACGGCACACCGGCCAAAGGCTGTCCGGGCAGTACGTCGATGAGCCCCACACCGGGTTGCACCACGACGACGAGCGCGGCGATGCACGCGCCGACGTTCACGCCGACGTGGACAAGGCTCGGAGGTGTGTCGGCCCTGCCGAAGCAACCACAGGATGCGATCGGTGCGTCGCGCGTCATTGCGAGGACGACGAAGCCGATGAACACCGCGTACGACGCGGTGACGAGTACGGCCTCGAGCCGGTCGCCGACGACCAGTGCCCAGATCCCGATCGCGGCCTCGCCCGCCCCACCGAGGCGCACGGCGAGTCGGGGGACGGGAATCCCGACCCCCCGAAGCGCGGTGGCGGTGTCGGCCGGTCGCAGCGCCTTCAGTGCCCCACCGAGCGCGAGGAGCACGGCGGCGATCGAAAAGGGTCCGGCGGCGACGTCCACAGGACGAGAGACTAGAGGCCGCCGTGGCCGATCTCGCGCTCCTACGGCGTCGGCATGCTCGCGGGTGCCGAGGTGGCGATCGTCATCGTGGCGAGAACCGCGTTGACGCGGAGGACGACCGTCGTGCGTCGGTCGTACGAACCGAGCACGACGTAGAGGCAGAAGGACCGTCCTTGGTCGTGGAAGAAGATCTGCACCCCCGCTTGGCCCTCGAGCCGCCGCTGGAGCGTCTTGGGGTCAACGTCCCCCGGTGCGATCGGCCGCGGGACCCCGGCGCGGGCGAAAAGCGCCTGCCCGGCGTCGGCCGGATCGAACTCCTTGAGGACCACGAGTGCGTCGTCGGCGCCGAGGTCTTCGACGACGTCGCTGCCGTAGTCGGCCATGTCCAGCGGGAGCCGGATCGTCGCGACGTGCACGACCGGGAACGAGCGTTCGCCCACGGGTGCAGGCGCGCCGGGGATGCCGTCGGCCTGAACCTCCCCCGCCTCGGCCCGCCGGAAGATCCGGCCCTCCCACCCCGAGGGTGGATCGACCGTGAGTCCGTAGGCCTCCAGTTCAGCCATGTGCTCCCGCTCGCCAACGTCGCAGGACCCGACGGTACCGCTCGGCCGGCGACGGCCGTGGCATCACCACGAGATCGCCCGTCGTCATCCGTCCCCCTCGGGCGAAGCGGGTGCCTGCAGATCGGTGTGTGAGCTCGGATAGAGGCTCGGATCACCCGGCTTGATCCCGGCGGAGCGCAGCGCGGTATCGACCTGCGCCTCGCGCGCCCGGCCGTCGAGACGGCGCCGCTGCCGACCACGCTTCGTCGTGATCCCGGCGTCGCTGATGGCCTGTTCCATCATGCCGGCGAGCTGGCTCCACGAGTTGGCCGCACCCTCGCCCACGACCTGCGCGCCAGGACCGTCGACGAACGCGAAGTACGGCGCCACGGGGACGTCGTAGGCCTCCCACGCCTCCGTCGACATGACGACGGGGACCTCGGGTGGTGTGAACTTGCGGAGTCGCGCCGGGCTCTCGGCCTCGGCGCCCTTCGTCACCACGACCAGGCGCGCACCGCCCGGAACCCGGAGTGCCCGCGAGTCGGAGAACGCGGTCC
>JALHSW010000216.1 GCA_022865365.1 Acidimicrobiia bacterium
CCGCCCGACGGTCGCCCGCCCGACGGTCGCCCGCCCGACGGTCGCCCGCCCGGATCCCAGCCCCGACCCCAGCCCCGATCCCAGCCGGGGGGCTCGCCTCCGCCCAGGGTCCCGCGACGCGGAGCCGGCGCCGCGCAGCCGCGACGACCCGCGGTCACTCCGCACCCGTCCGAAGCGTCGACCCAGCCGATCGCCGCGGTCGGGGGAACGCGGCGGGAGCGCCAGGACGCCGCCGCGTCGTCCCGTCGCGGTGGCGGCCGAGGCGCCAACCGAGGCGCCAACCGAAGCAGGGGACGACGCGGGCTGCGGGTGTTCCTCGTGCTCGCAATCCTCGCGAGTCCGTTCATCCTCGGTGCCGGATGGTTTGCCTACCAGCTGCGGCCGGGCTCGGCGGGCAAGGCCGTGACCATCGCGATCACCAAGGACATGGGGACGAGTGAGGTCGCCGACCTCCTCGCAGAGAAGGGCGTCATCGACTCGGCGCTCGCGTTCAACGCGTGGGCCACGATCGCCGGCGCCGGCCCGTACGACGAGGGCTCGTACCAGATGCACCAAGGCCAAGGTGTGCGGGGTGCGCTCAGCGTGCTCAAGGCGGGTCAGCAGGTGGCCACTGCGTCCGATGTGAAGCTGCTCCTGCCCCCGGGCCTCACCAACGCGCAGATCGCCGAACGCGTCGGGCAGATTCCCGGGCACACCGCGGCGAAGTTCCTTGAAATCGTGAACTCGAACACGATTCGCTCGAGGTACCAGCCGCCCGAGGTGACATCGCTCGAGGGGCTGCTGTTTCCCGATACGTACTTCGTCGGAGCGAAGGAGAGTGAAGAGGCGATCGCCCGGCGCCTGGTCGCGCGCTTCGATGAGATCGGCGACAAGATCGGTCTCGGGAATGCGCAGGGCCTCACGCCGTACCAGACCGTCATTGCCGCGTCGCTGATCCAGACGGAAGCCAAGCTCGTGGAGGACGGACCGCTCATCTCGGCGGTGATCCGCAATCGCATCCGGGACGGGATGCAACTCCAGGTCGACTCGACGCTCTGCTACGCCAAGGGCGGCTGTCCGCCGACGCCGACCGATGCCGACAAGGCGATCGAGTCCCCGTACAACACCTACAAGATTGCCGGGCTGCCGCCCACACCCATCGCAAGCGTCACGGAGGCATCGCTCGTCGCGGCGCTCAATCCGACTGACGTGCCGTACAAGTTCTACGTCGTCTCAGATGAGACCGGGAAGCACGCGTTCGCCACCACGCTCGAGGAGCACGAGCGCAACGTGGCCGCCGCACGCGCCAAGGGGCTGCTGTGAGCCGAGCGCCCATCCGAGCAGTCGGCGGCACAACACGCGTCGCCGGGATCATCGGTGATCCCGTGGCGCACTCGCGGTCACCGGCGATCCACAACGCGGCCTACGCGGCCCTGGATCTCGACTGGGTGTTCGTCCCGTTTCCCGTGGCCGCCGGCGGTGCGGCTGCCGCGCTGTCCGGAGTGCGCATCATGGGCATCGCCGGTTTGAACGTGACGATGCCGCACAAGACCGACGCGGCAGCAGCGTGCGACGTGCTGTCGCCGACCGCTGCGACACTCGGCGCGGTCAACACGGTGGTCGCGAGGGATGGCCTGTTGGCCGGCGACTCGACCGATGGTGAGGGGCTCGTCCGGTCGTTGCGCGACGAGGGGATCGATCCCGACGGCAGCAAGATCGTGGTGCTCGGTGCGGGCGGCGCAGGTCGAGCGATCGCCCAGAGCCTGGGCGCGCACGGAGCTCGCGTGACGGTCGCTGCTCGTCGGCTCGACGCTGCTGCCGCGGCGGCAGCGCTCGCGGCAGACGGCGAAGCCGTCGACCTCGCGCTCGTCGGTCCGGCGGTCGCCCAGGCCGACGTGGTGGTGAACGCAACACCGATCGGGATGCAGGGCGAAGCGCCGCCCTTCGATCCGGAGCTGCTCGTCGGACGACAGCTCGTGCTCGAAACCGTGTACCACCCCGTGGAGACCCCGTTGCTCGCCGCGGCGCGTGCGCGATCGGTGCCGGCCGCGAACGGACTCGGCATGCTGGTGCACCAGGCGGCCCTCGCGTTCGAGGCATTCACCGGTGTGGCTGCGCCACTCGCGGTCATGCGAGCCGCGGCGGCATGACCGCCGCGCTCGCTGCGGTGTGCGGGGTGGCTGGTCTCGTGGTCGGAGCTGTGCTCCCCGTCGTGATCGAGCGCGTGCCCGCGAAGCAGCCAGTCAGCGGCGGTCCGTTCCCGGAGATCCGCGCCGGAATGCGGACGCCGAGCGGGTGGCTGGCCATCGGCGTCACGGGCGCGCTGTTCGCGGGGATGGCACTGCGCTTCGGCGAGAGCTGGGCGCTTCCGGCGTTCCTGGTCTTCGCGGCCGGGCTGGTCGCCCTCTCCGTGATCGATCTGCGCCTCCGACTGCTGCCGAACCGCATCGTGTTCCCCCTGGGCGAGGTGACGCTGGTTCTCCTGGGCGTCGCCGCGATCGGCGAGTCCGATGGCGACGCGTTCCTGCGGTCGCTCGCGTGCGGCTTCGGAGCGTTCGCCGCCTTCACGCTCCTGCACCTGGTCTCGCCGCGCGCCATGGGCTTTGGCGACGTGAAGCTCTCGTTCGTCATCGGGCTCTCTCTCGGATGGCTGGGCGTCGGGGAGACTGTGCTCGGCCTGCTGCTCGGGTTCGTCTACGGCGCGGTGATCGGGCTGATCCTTCTCGCCTCGAAGTCGCGGTCGCGCAAGGACCACATCCCGTTCGGCCCCTTCATGGCGGCCGGAGCGCTCACCGCCGTTCTCGTCGGCAACGTGATCCTCGATTGGTACAGCCGCTGACCGACTGCTCTCGCACGTGGGCAGGCCGGTCAATGGACCCCGGAGCGCCCGGGGGGCGCCGGTAGCCTGGACCCTGTGTTGCGATACCTGACGGCGGGTGAATCCCACGGACCGGCCCTGGTCGTGATCGTCGAAGGGGTTCCCGCCGGCCTCCCGATCCTCCTCGAGGACGTCGCCGGTGAGCTCGCGCGCCGTCGCCTCGGCTTCGGCCGCGGTCCGCGCATGCGCTTCGAGCAGGACGAGATCGAGTTCGTCGGCGGCGTCCGCCACGGGCGCACGCTGGGCTCGCCCATCTCGGTCATCATCCGCAACACCGAGTGGCCGAAGTGGGTCGACGAGATGTCGCCGGCGCCTGGCGCGACCGAGAAGCCGCTGCATCGGCCTCGGCCGGGCCACGCCGACCTGGTCGGCATGCAGAAGTATGGCTTCGACGATGCCCGCGACATCCTCGAACGAGCCAGCGCCCGCGAGACCGCGGCGCGGGTCGCGGCCGGCGCAATCGCGAAACGGTTGCTCTCGCACGTCGGTGTCGACGTGATCAGCCATGTGCTGGCACTGGGCTCGGCGCGGGCGACGACCGACCTGCGCCCGAAGCCCTCCGACCTCGAGACGGTCGACGCGTCGCCGGTGCGCTGCTTCGATCCAGAGTCCGAGGCCGCGATGATCGCAGCCGTCGAGGCGGCCGCAAAGGCGGGAGACTCTCTCGGTGGTGTTCTCGAGGTCCTGGGCTACGGCGTCCCGACCGGCCTCGGATCGCACGTGCACTGGGATCGGCGGATCGACGGGCTCATCGCCCAGGCGCTGATGAGCATCCAGGCCATGAAGGGTGTCGAGATCGGCGACGGCTTCGATGTGGCGAGGCGTCCGGGGAGCGAGGCCCACGACGAGATCTTCTGGGACGACGACACGAGCGCGTACCTGCGGGGGTCGACCCGGGCCGGGGGGACCGAGGGCGGGATGACCACCGGCGATCTGCTCGTGGCGCGTGCCGCCATGAAGCCGTTGGCCACCTTGAATCGGCCGGTGCTCCAGACCGTCGACATGGAGACGAAGGAGCAGACGGTCTCCTTCAAGGAGCGGACCGATGTGACGGCCGTCCCTGCGGCCGGCGTCGTCGCGGAGACCATGGTCGCGCTGGTCCTGGCCGACGAAGCGTTGCGGAAGTTCGGTGGGGACTCGCTCACCGAGTTCGTACGCAACCACGACGCGTACGTGGCGTCGCTGGGATGACCGGGCGTCACGTCATGCTGATCGGCATGATGGGCGCGGGCAAGACGACCGTCGGAGCGGAGTGTGCACGCCGGCTCGATCGCGCATTTGTCGACACCGACGAGATCATCGAGGCGGCCGCCGGTCGGACGATCTCTGAGATCTTCGGCTCCGGCGGCGAAGAGGCGTTCCGTGCGATGGAGCGCGCCGCAGTGGCGGACGTCTGCGCGTCACCTGCCCCGCTGGTGATCGCTGCCGGCGGTGGTGCGATGTTGGATCCCGTCAACCGACGCTTGGCCGGTACGAGCGCCACCGTCGTGTGGTTGCGCACCGGTCCGCGTGAGCTCGCACAGCGCGTTGCCGCGCAGGACATCGACACCGGGTCAGAGCGACCGCTCTTGGCGACCGCCGACCCCATCGCCACGATCGAACGCCTGACCAGTCTCCGGGCCGACGCATACGCCGCGATCGCGGACGTCGTGGTCGATACCGATGATCACTCCGTCGGAGAGGTCGCCGATGCGGTCCTGGACGAGCTTGCCCGATGCGACGCGTAGCCGTCAGGGTCGATCCGCCGTACGACGTCACAATCGGCGCGGCGGCGCTCGACGAGCTCCCGACGCTGCTCGGCCGGTACCGAAGGGTCGTCGCCGTCACCCAGCCCCGCATCCACGAGCTCTTCGGAACCGCACTCGACGGCATCTCGTGGATCGAGACGATGGGTGATGGCGAGTCGGCAAAGTCGCTGTCGACGATCGAATCGCTGTGCCGCGCGTTCGCTACCGGTGGGCTGCTGCGCGGCGACGCGGTCGTTGCAGTGGGGGGCGGTGTCGTGGGGGACACCGCCGGGTTCGCTGCGTCCGTGTACCACCGAGGGATCGACGTCGTGCAAGTACCAACGACGCTGCTCGCTCAGGTCGACTCGGCCATCGGTGGCAAGACCGCGGTCAACCTGCCCGAGGGCAAGAACCTCGTCGGTGCGTTCCATCAACCCGTCGCGGTCATCTCGGACACGGCGACGCTCGCCACGCTGCCGGACGCGGAGTATCGCTGCGGGTTGGGCGAGGTCGCGAAGTACGCGCTCATGCCCGAGGGCACGGCCCTGATCGATCTCCTCCGCCTCGACCTCGACCGCGTGCTCGAACGCGACGCCGGCGTCCTCGCCGACCTTGTTGCCGTCTGCACCGAGATCAAGGCTGCCGTCGTCGCCGCAGATCCTCAGGAGCGCGCCGGCGTGCGTGTGGCGTTGAACTTCGGCCACACGTTCGCCCACGCACTCGAGACCAGCTCCTCTCGCACGAACGATGTGCAGCGGCTGGCTCATGGCGAGGCCGTTGCGATCGGGTTGATCTTCGATGTGCGCCTCGCTCATGCGCTCGAGCGCGTCGGAATCGATGCGGTCGACCGCGTCCACGGGGTGGTCGCCGGGCTCGGGCTCCCGGTCGCCGTGCCGGGTGACGTCGGGCGCGAAGAGCTTCTGGCGGTGATGCGGCGCGACAAGAAGGCGGCGGGCGGCCTGACGTTCGTGCTCCCCGGCCCCGACGGCTTGACGGTTGTCGACGACCCGCCCGCACACGCGCTCGACATCGCGTTCGGGTCCGTCGGCGTCTCGTGAGCTGCCCGGCGCGTGAGATGCTGAACTGATGCCGGTCGTCCTCCTGCTCTCGGGCCCGAATCTCAACCTCCTCGGCGACCGCGAGCCCGACATCTACGGGACCGGCACCCTCGATGAATGCGTTGCCGACGCCCGGGCCATCGCCGATGCGGGCGGCCACGTGCTCGAGGATCTCCAGTCGAACCACGAGGGGGAGCTCGTCGACGCAATCCAAGGTGCCCGCGGTCGCTGCGCTGCAGTGGTGATCAACCCCGGTGCGCTGACGCACTACTCGTTCGCGCTCGCCGATGCGCTGGCGGCGTTCGACGGGGTGAAGGTCGAGCTGCACCTGTCGAACCCGGCGTCGCGTGAGGAGTGGCGCCGCCGCAGCGTGATCGCGCCCTACGTCACGGGAACCATCGCCGGGTTCGGGAGGTCGGGGTACCGCCTCGCTCTCGAGGCTGTGGTCGAGCGGCTGGCGTCGGAGTGAAGAGCGGCAGCCCGCTGCCCGGCGTGGACCTGCGCACCATGGATCTGCCCGCCATGGACGTCGGGTCCCGGACCGGCCGAGTGCGCGCATGCCTCGATGGCGCGGGCTGCGACGCGCTGGTCGTCACCCGCCTCCCGAACGTTCGGTACCTCACCGGCTTCAGCGGATCAGCCGGCGTGGTGCTGGTGACGCCCAGCGAGCTCGTGCTGTTCACCGATGGTCGCTACACCACCCAGTCCCGCGAGCAGATCGACGAGGCCGGGGTCGCCGCCCGGATCGAGATCAGGGCGACGCAAGCCGCGCAGCAGGCCGTGCTCGCCGACCTCACCCGACCGTTCGCTCGCCTCGGTCTCGAGGCCCACGGGGTCACCTGGGCCCGGCAGCGCTCGTGGGCGGAAGCGTTCGGCGAGGTCGAGCTCGTACCGACCGAAGACCTCGTCGAGGGTCTGCGACGGGTGAAGGAACCGGGCGAGGTCGCCCGGATCCGTGCCGCCTGCTCGATCGCCGACGATGCCCTCGGATCAGTGCTTCCTTGCCTGGCAGAACGACCCACCGAGCGTGCGTTCGCGCTGAACCTCGAGGTCGCGATGCGGGAGCGGGGGGCATCGGGCACGAGCTTCGACACGATCGTCGCGTCCGGTCCGAACGGGGCCAAGCCGCACGCGCGTCCGGGTGAGCGGCGAGTCGAGCACGGTGAGCTCGTCGTGATCGACTTCGGGTGCATCGTCGACGGGTACTGCTCCGACATGACCCGGACCGTGAGCGTGGGCGATCCCGGCGCCGACGCCCGCCACCTCTGGGAAGTCGTGCGGGAGAGCCAGCAGGCGGGCCGCGACGCGGTTGCCGCCGGCGTGGAGTGCGCCGCCGTGGACCGTGCCAGCCGAGCCGTCATCGACGCCGCCGGCTGGGGTGAGCTGTTCTCCCACGGCACCGGCCACGGGGTCGGGCTCGAGATCCACGAGGCGCCTCGGGTCGCCAAGACGTCCTCTGGTACTTTGGAGGCCGGCGTGGTCGTCACCGTCGAACCCGGCGTCTATCTCCCCGGCGTCGGCGGTGTCCGTCTCGAAGACACCGTGGTCGTCACCGACGCGGGCGCCGAAGCCCTCACGTCGTTCCCCAAGAACCTGGAAACCGGTACCTGACCCAGCACCTCCCGATCTGAACCCGCAGGACGGGCAAGAGCCAAGAGGCCGCGAGCTGAGCATGAGCATCTCCACGAATGCGCTGAAGAACGGCATGGCCCTGAACCTCCCCGAGGGCCTCATGACCGTCGTCGAGTTCCAGCACGTCAAACCGGGAAAGGGCGGCGCGTTCGTCCGCACGAAGCTCAAGAACTTCCGGTCGGGCGCGGTGATCGAGCGCACGTTCCGGGCCGACGAGAAGGTGCCGTTCGCGATCATCGACAAGCGCGAGATGCAGTACCTCTACCGCGAGGGGCCCGCGCTGGTGTTCATGGACTCGGAGAGCTACGACCAGCTCCACGTCGAGGCATCCGACCTCGGCGAAGCGGTCCACTACCTGAAGGAGGGGGATTCGGTAGTCCTCCCGATCTACAACGACCAGGTCGTCGGGGTCGAGCTGCCGGCCGCGGTCGAGCTGACCGTGGCCGAGACGGAACCGGGCGTGCAGGGCGACCGAGTCTCGGGCGCTCGCAAGCCGGCGACGCTCGAGACCGGCCTCGTGGTGCAGGTTCCGCTCTTCATCGAACCGGGTGAGACGATCAAGGTCGACACGCGCACGGGGGAGTACCTCGCTCGCGCCTGACGCGGGCCTGAGGTTCGAGTGGCGACGCGACGCGAGGCACGGGAGCGGGCACTCGAGCTGTGCTTCGAGATGGAGGCCCGGCGGCTCGATGTCGAAGATCTCCTCGCCGGGTTGCCCGTCGCGCCGGATCCCTACACCGAGAAGCTCGTACGGGGGGTCGACGCCCACCGGGAGGATCTCGACGCGCTGCTCCGGAAGTTCTCGGAGCACTGGGCCATCGAGCGGATGCCGGCGGTCGACCGGGCACTGTTGCGCATGGGCGGGTACGAGCTGGGCTGGGAGCCGGAGCTGCCGACAGCCGTCGTGATCGACGAAGCGGTCGACCTCGCCGGTCGCTACTCCACCAAGGATTCCGGCCGCTTCGTCAACGCGCTGCTGGCGCGCATGGCCGAGGAGCTGCGTTCTTGACCGGCGCTCCGGTGGAGGCCCCGGTCGAGGCGCCCCTCGAGCTGCCACTCGAGGAGGGGGAGCCGGACGTCGAGGAGTCCGACGTCACGGATCGTCCCTGGATCGTGATCGTCTGGAACGATCCGGTGAATCTCATGTCGTACGTCGTGTTCGTGCTGCAGAAGCTCTTCGGCTACTCGCGCGAGAAGGCGACGCGCCTCATGCTCCAGGTGCATCACGAAGGCAAGGCCGCGGTCGCGGAGGGGCCGCGGGAGAAGGCCGAAGGCGACGTCGCCCGCTTGCACGGTCACGGATTGTGGGCGACGTTGGAGCACCCCTCATGAAGCCAGAGCCGATGAGCCAGAGCCGATGAGCCGGCGCTTCGTGCGCAAGGGCGATGTCGTGCGCGTCACCCTCTCCGAACCCGAGCGCGAGCTCCTCCGTGAGCTGCCCGAGCAGCTGCGGGGCCTCTACTCGTCCGACGACCCGGACGATGCGGTGACGGCGCGACTGTTCCCGCGCGCCTATCTCGATCCGACCGAAGAAACCGCAGAGCGTGAGTGGGAGTCGCTCGTCCGCCCCGAGATCCTGCGCGAGAAGCTCGCGGCACTGGAGCTGGTCGTGGTGGCGTTGGATGCTGCGTCTCCCGGTCGGCGAGGTCGGTTGGTGGTCGACCTCGGTGAAGACGACGTCGCCGCGTTCCTCGGGGTGCTCAACGACGCTCGGCTCGCGCTCGGGACGACAATCGGGGTCACCGACGACCTCGACCTGTCGGTGCTCGATCCGAGCGATCCGGAGAGCGCCGCGTACGCCGCGTACGGATGGTTGACGTATCTCCAGGGAGAGCTGGTCGAGACGTTGCTCGGAAAGATGCCCGGCTAAGGTCGAGCCCGGTCGAAACCGGCCTTGGGCGACATCTCGCCGGCACCCGGCGACAGGAAGCAGGAGCAGAAGAGTTGGCATACCTCGACGGCAAGACGATCGCGATCACGGGCGCCGGCCGCGGCATCGGCCGCGCGGTGGCGTTGGCGTGTGCCGAAGCCGGCGCCAACGTGGTCGTGAACGACTTCGGCGTGAGCATCGACGGGAACGATCCGAGCAGCGAGATCGCCGATGAGGTGGTCGCCGAGATCAAGGCCGCCGGCGGCAACGCGGTCGCGGTGGCCGACACCGTCACGACGATGGAGGGCGGCGAGCGCATCGTGCAGACGGCCGTCGACACCTTCGGTTCGATCGACGGGGTGGTGTGCGTCGCCGGGATCCTCCGTGAGCGGATGCTCTTCAACATGAGCGAGGAGGAGTGGGACCCGGTCATCGAGACCCACCTCAAGGGCACCTTCACCGTGTTCCGCGCCGCTGCGCCCAGGATGCGTGCCCAGAAGTCGGGCACGATGATCGGCTTCACGTCCGGTGCGTTCGCCGGCAGCGTCGCCCAGGCCAACTACAGCGCAGCAAAGGGCGGCATCGTGTCGCTGACCCGTAGCGCCGCCGTCGGCATGCACAAGTACGGCGTGACCGCGAACGTGATCGCGCCCGTGGCGAAGAGCCGCATGTCGGGCAACGTGCCGTTCGGCATCGAGATGGGTGAGCCCGAGGACGTGGCGCCGATGGTGGTGTTCCTCCTCGGCGACGCAGCCCGTAACGTGACCGGGCAGGTGTACACGGCCAACGGCGGCAAGATCGCTGTCTGGAACCAGCCGGTCGAGGTGCGCGAGATGACGAAGGACGGCCGCTGGACTCCCGAGGAGATCGCCGAGCGCTTCGACGAGGTCGGCCAGGAGCGGATGGGCATGCTCGATCGGCTCGAGGCGATGGCCCAGGCTGCCGCGAGCGGCGACAAGCCGAACGAGTAGCCGGCGCTCGGCCGGCGCTCACCGGCGAGTCGCTGAGGCACGTCGGCAGATTGTCGGCCGGCCGACGTCCAACTCCATGTCTCCACGATGACATGGGGGTATGACAACGTCGTCGCCTACGCCGGGAGAAATGCCGTCGGCTTGGCACCGCTGCGGCGGATCGCCGCCTCCGATCGCGCACCGGAGCGATGAGTCGCGTGCTATACATGACTCAGCCGTGAAGGGTGTCCTGCGAGGCGCCTACGGAACCGAGGATGCGCATGGCCGACGCACCGCGCGCCGGACAACCGAACGAGGCTGCGGCCGCCCCCGACAACTCGGGTGGCGGCCGTTTCGTGTTCCGGGCCGATGTGCTCGACGCGGATGATCTCCGCCGTGCCCACACCCGCATCGCCCACGAGATCGTGGAGCGGAACCACGGGGCGGACCGGCTCGTCCTGATCGGCCTCTACACCCGGGGGACCGCGATCGCCGGTCGGCTGGCGGATGCGATCGAGTCCTTCGAGGGCGTTGGCGTCCCGGTCGGTGCTCTCGACGTCGCGTTCTACCGGGACGACATCGCGCTGCGACCGGTTCAGCCGCTCGGGCCGACCGAGGTGCCGGTCGACGTGACCGGGCGAGTGGTCGTGTTGGTCGACGACGTGCTCTTCACCGGGCGCACGGCGCGCGCGGCTCTCGACGCGTTGACCGAGCTCGGTCGTCCCACGGCCGTGCAGCTGGCGGTGCTCGTCGACCGTGGGCACCGGGAGCTGCCGATTCGTGCCGACTTCGTTGGGAAGAACCTCCCGACCAAGCGAGCCGAGGACGTGCGCGTGCACATGGCCGAGGTCGACGGCGGGGTCGATGGCATCGAGCTCTGGGGCCCGCCCGACGGCGCCGAGGAAGAAGGGTCGCGAGACGGGGAGGTGGCTGGGTGAAGCACCTTCTGTCGATCGACGATCTCGGGCGCGACGGGATCGAAGACGTGTGTGACCTCGCGGAGTCGTTCCTCGAGGTGACCCAGCGTGAGATCCCGAAGGTTCCGGCACTGCGCGGCAAGACCGTGGCGTCGGTCTTCTACGAAGATTCCACCCGCACCCGACTGTCATTCGAGACCGCGGCCAAGCGGCTCTCAGCCGACACGATGACGTTCAGCGTGAGCACGTCCTCTGTGAAGAAGGGCGAGTCGCTGCGCGACACGGTGCAGACGATCGAGGCGATGGGCGTTGACGCGATGGTGGTGCGCCACCCCTCGGCGGGGGCGCCCCACCGGGTCGCGTCCTGGGTCGATGCGGCCGTGGTGAACGCAGGGGACGGACGCCACGAGCACCCCACCCAGGCGCTGCTCGACGTGTTCACGATCCGTCGCCACCGCGGCCCAGACCTCGACGGTGCGCGCGTCGCCATCGTCGGCGACGTCCGCCGCTCGCGTGTCGCCCGGAGTGACGCGTTGGCCCTCGCCGCGCTCGGGGCCGAGGTCACGCTCGTCGGTCCTCCGACCATGCTCCCCGAATCGCTCGCGGGCTGGGCGGCCACCGCCGCGTCCGACCTCGACGAGGTGCTCGAGGGCCTCGACGTGATCTACCTGCTGCGGATCCAGCACGAACGTCGCGACGCGGCGTACTTCCCATCGCTGCGCGAGTACACGACTCGCTACGGGCTCACGGTCGAACGAGCGGCGCGACTCGCGCCCGAAACTCTCGTGATGCACCCGGGACCGATGAACCGTGGGGTGGAGATTGCCCCCGAGGTTGCGGAGGGGCCCTGCTCGGTCATCACCGAGCAGGTGGCCAACGGTGTTGCGATCCGCATGGCAGTCCTCTATTCGATCCTGGGCTCGGGGACGCTCATGTCCGGGGCAGGCGGCTCCGGGATCGGCGGTCCGGGGACCGGCGGCTCGGAAGGCCTGGAGACGGGAGCCCCGGATGTCTGACTCGCTGGTCATCAAGGGTGGGCGCGTCATCGACGCGACAGGGACGCGCGACGCCGACGTGCTCGTCGAGGGGGGCCACGTCACCGAGATCGGCACTGGCCTGCGCGGCGACCGGGCACTCGATGCCTCCGACGCGATCGTCGCTCCCGGGCTCGTCGACCTTCATGTGCACCTGCGCGAGCCCGGCGGAGAGGAGGCCGAGACGATCGAGACCGGCGCGCGAGCCGCTGCGCTCGGTGGCTTCACCGCGATCGTCGCCATGCCGAACACGGAGCCGCCCCAGGACGATCCGGCGGTCGTGAGCTCGGTGCTCGGGAAGGGTGCGACGTCGCTGTGCGACGTGCACGCCGCGGGCGCGATCACGATCGGGCGTGCCGGTGCTGCCCTGGCGCCGATGGGAGAGCTCCACGCGCTCGGTGTGCGCATCTTCACCGACGACGGTGCGTGTCTCGCGAGTGCGGGCATGATGCGTGCCGCGCTCGAGTACGCCCGGTCGCTCCCGGGCGCGGTGATCGCCCAGCACGCCGAGGACGAGACGCTCGCGACCGGCCACATGCACGAGGGGGAGTGGTCGAGCAGGCTCGGCATCCCGGGTCGGCCCGCGGCCGCCGAGGAGCTCGTCGTCGCGCGTGACTGCATGCTCGCCGAGCTCACCGGTACTCCGGTGCACTTCCTCCACCTCTCCACCGCCGGCGCGATCGACCTCGTACGGGCGGCGAAGGCCCGCGGCATACGCGTCACTGCCGAAGCTGCGCCGCATCACTTCACGCTCACCGACGCTGCCTGCCAATCGTTCGACCCGTGCTTCAAGGTCAACCCGCCGCTGCGCACCGCCGCCGACGTGGCGGCCGTCAAGGCCGGGCTGGCCGACGGCACGATCGACGCGATCGCGACCGACCACGCGCCACACCCCACCGAGGCGAAGGAGCGGACGTTCGAAGAGGCGCCGCCGGGGATGCTCGGGGTGGAGACGGCGCTCGCGTTGGCGATCACCGAGCTCGTCGAACCCGGTGTCCTGCCGATCGCGGACGCGCTTGCGCGCCTTTCGTGGGGTCCGGCTGCGATCGCCGGCCTCACCGATCATGGTGGGCCGATCGCGCTCGACGCGGTCGCGAACCTCTGCGTGATCGATCCGTTGCTCGAATGGACCGTGGACGCGACGAAGCTCGCGAGTCGGGCGCACAACACCCCGTACGACGGTCGGCGACTCACCGGCCGGGTTCGACACACCGTCCTTCGCGGTGAGCCCGTGGTCACCGACGGGGAGGCCCGACGATGAGTGCCGCCAGCCGGCGTGCCATCACCAGGAGAAGAGGGGTCCTCGTCCTCGCCGACGGCACGGCATTCGAGGGCGAGCTCGTGGGTGCGGACCCGGTCGGCGGCGTCGCGGTCGGAGAGGTCGTGTTCAACACGGCGCTGTCGGGGTACCAGGAGATCATCACCGACCCTTCGTACGCGGGCCAGATGATCACCTTCACCTACCCCCACATCGGGAACTACGGGGTGAACGACGACGACGACGAGAGTCGGCGCCCGTTCTGTCGTGGGGTGATCGTGCGCGATCTCGCCCGCCGCGCGAGCAGCTGGCGTGCAAGCGGCGGTCTGGAAGGTCTCTTGATCCGCCACGGCGTGCCGGGCATCACCGGGATCGACACGCGCCGCCTGACCCGTCACCTCCGCTCCGCCGGTGCGCTCCCGGGAGCGTTCGGCGCCGACGAGGCGCAGGTGCGCGCGGTCGCCGCGAACGCGCCCGGCACCGAAGGCATCGATCTCGTGGCCGAGGTCACGACCGACGCGGCGTACGTGGTCGGCGACCCCGAGGCTCCCTTCTCGGTCGTCGCGTACGACTACGGGATCAAGCGCACGATCCTGCGCCACCTGGTCGGCAGCGGGTGTCGCGTGGAAGTGGTACCCGCGAGCACGCCCGCCGCCGACGCGCTTGCGCGTCGGCCCGACGGGGTGTTCCTGTCCAACGGCCCGGGCGATCCCGAGGCCGTCGCCGGAGCGGTCGAGGCAATCGGTGCGTTGGTCGGCGAGGTCCCGGTGTTCGGAATCTGCCTCGGACACCAGATCCTCGGCCTCGCGGTGGGTGCCGAGAAGCGGCGCCTCCTGTTCGGACATCACGGGGCGAACCATCCGGTGCGCCACGAGGCGACGGGGCGCGTCGAGATCACGAGCCAGAACCACAACTACGCGATCGCGATCGATTCGCTGGCGCGCGCCGAGCTCACCCACGTCAACCTCAACGACGGGGTGGTCGAGGGCTTTCGGCTCGTCGACGCCCCCGCGTTCGGCGTCCAGCATCACCCGGAGGCCGGGCCCGGACCACACGACGCGTCGTATCTCTTCGACGATTTCACTGCCCTCATGTCCGGGAGCCGCTGAGCCGTGCCCAAGCGCACCGACATCCACACGGTCCTCGTGATCGGGAGCGGACCGATCATCATCGGGCAGGCGTGCGAGTTCGACTACTCGGGAACGCAGGCATGTCGCGTGCTCGCGCGTGAGGGGTACCGCGTCGTGCTCGTGAACTCCAACCCTGCGACGATCATGACGGATCCGGAGTTCGCCGATGCGACGTACATCGAGCCGCTCGACGTCGAGACGGTGACCCGCATCATCGAGCGCGAACGCCCGGATGCCTTGCTCCCGACGATCGGCGGGCAGACCGCGCTCAACCTCGCGATCGGTCTGCACGACGCGGGGGTGTTGGAACAATTCGGGGTCGAGCTGATCGGCGCGAGCGTGGAGGCGATCCACACCGCCGAGGACCGGTCGCGGTTCAAGGAAGCGATGCAGGAGATCGGACTCGCGGTGCCGAGGTCGGGGCTCGCGTACACCGTCGACGAGGCGTGTGCGGTGGGGGAGTCGGTCGGATACCCCGTGATCATCCGCCCGTCGTTCATCCTGGGCGGGGGCGGTACCGGCTTCGCGCTCGATCCCGATGCGATGCGTGAGGTTGCTGCGCACGGGCTCGAGGCGAGCCCGGTTGGTGAGATCCTCGTCGAGCAGTCGGTGCTGGGATGGAAGGAATACGAGCTCGAGGTGATGCGCGACCACGCCGACAACGTGGTCGTCGTGTGCTCGATCGAGAACTTCGATCCGATGGGCGTCCACACCGGCGACTCGATCACGGTTGCACCGGCACAGACGCTCACCGATGTCGAGTACCAGCGCATGCGCGATGCAGCGTTTGCCTGTATCCGTCGAATCGGCGTCGACACCGGTGGCTCGAACATCCAGTTCGCGGTGAACCCGGCCGACGGCGAGCTTGTCGTCATCGAGATGAACCCGCGCGTCTCGCGCTCGAGCGCGCTCGCGAGCAAGGCCACGGGGTTCCCGATCGCCAAGATCGCCGCCTGCCTCGCGGTCGGGTACCGACTTGACGAGATCATCAATGACATCACCGGTGAGACCCCGGCGTCGTTCGAGCCGACGATCGACTACGTCGTCACCAAGGTGCCGCGTTGGGCGTTCGAGAAGCTCCCTGGTGCCAGAGCCGTGCTCGGGACGCAGATGCAGTCGGTCGGCGAGGTGATGGCGATCGGGCGCACGTTCACCGAGTCGCTGCAGAAGGCGCTCCGGAGCCTCGAGACCGGCCGTCTCGGCCTCAACGGCGACCCGGCCGAGGTGCCGCTGGAGCGCATCAAGACGGACGAGCTCGTCCGGACGGCGGCAACCCCCACCCCGGATCGGCTGTTCCTGCTCGAAGCGGCACTGCGCCGCGGGGTGTCGGTCGAGCGTCTGCACGACGCCACCGGGATCGACCCGTGGTTCCTCGACCAGCTGCTCCAGATCGTCGAGGCACGAGCCGAGCTCACCGGCCGTGGGCCCGGCGAGCTGGACCGTGCCGAGTGGCGGCACGCCAAGCGGCTCGGCTTCGGCGACGCGCAGCTCGGGTACCTCTGGGACGTGCCCGCCGACGACGTGCGTGAGGCACGTCTGCGTGCCGGTGTCGCGATCACCTACAAGACGGTCGACACCTGCGCTGCCGAGTTCGCGGCGAACACCCCGTATTGCTACGGCACCTACGAGGACGACGACGAGGTCGCGCCGCTCGAGCGTCGAGCCGTCGTCATCCTCGGCAGCGGCCCGAACCGAATCGGCCAGGGAGTCGAGTTCGACTACTGCTGCGTGCACGCGGCGTTCGCGCTCTCCGACGCGGGCTTCGAGACCGTGATGGTGAACTGCAACCCCGAGACCGTGTCGACCGACTACGACACCAGCGATCGACTGTTCTTCGAGCCGTTGTCAGTCGAGGGTGTACGGAACGTCTGTGACGCCCTGCGGCGCGCCGCCGGCCGAGATGGGGCCGGCCATGACCACACGCCGAAGGACGGTGCCGGCTTCGCCGGGGTCATCGTGGCGCTCGGCGGTCAGACCCCGTTGAAGCTCGCGCACGCGCTCGAAGACGCGGGCATCCCGATCCTCGGAACGAGCCCGGCATCCATCGACCTCGCCGAGGACCGGGAGAGCTTCAACACGCTGTGTGGACGTCTGGAGATCCCCCAACCGTCGGGAGGGATCGCGGCCGGGGCTGGCGAGGCCCGTGCGATCGCGGCCGACGTGGGCTATCCGGTGCTCGTACGGCCGTCGTACGTGCTCGGGGGTCGGGCGATGCAGATCGTGTACGACGACGACGCGCTCGACGCCGCCATGGCCGAGCTCGCGCACGAGGGGAGTCTGGGCCGTGAGGGCGGGCTCTCGGCCGAGCGTCCGGCGCTCATCGACCGTTTCCTCGAAGACGCGGTCGAGGTCGATGTCGACGCGATCCGGGACACCTCGGGCGAGGTCCTCGTCGGAGGGGTGCTGGAGCACATCGAGGAAGCCGGCGTGCACTCCGGGGATTCTGCTTGTGCTATCCCGCCGCCCACGCTCCCGGGCGAGATCGTCGCCGTCATCGAGGCCCAGACGCACCGGCTCGCGGAGGCGCTCGACGTGTGTGGCCTGTTGAACGTGCAGTACGCCGTGAAGGACGGTCAGGTGTTCGTCATCGAGGCGAACCCGAGGGCGAGCCGCACCGTGCCGTTCGTGAGCAAGGCCACCGGTGTACCGCTCGCCAAGGTCGCGGCCCGCGTGATGCTGGGTGCGACTCTTGCCGAGCTGCGTGCCGAGGGCCTCCTGCGGCCCCCGGCCGCCGGAGGTCATGTCGCGGTGAAGGAGGCGGTACTGCCCTTCGATCGCTTTCCGGAGGTCGACACCATTCTCGGGCCCGAGATGCGCTCGACCGGCGAGGTGATGGGGATCGACCGCTCGTTCGGCCTTGCGTTCGCCAAGAGCCAGGCGGCCGCCGGGAACCGCCTTCCCGCATCGGGGACGGTCTTCTTCTCGCTCGCCGATCGAGACAAGCGCAGCGGACTCGAAGCAGCGCGACGCTTCGCAGAGCTCGGCTTCGTGATCGCGGCGACGACAGGCACCGCGACCGCGCTCGAGGCGGACGGACTCCCGGTCGCGACGACGGTGGCCAAGGTGGGGGAAGGCGCGGGAGCTGACGCCGTCGACCTCATCTCCTCGGGCAAGGTCGACCTGGTCGTCAACACGCCACGCGGTCGCGGCCCACGAGCAGACGGAGCCCACATCAGGCGGGCGGCCACGCGGCACCACGTCCCGTGCATCACGACGGTCGCGGCGGCGCTCGCGGCGGCCGGCGGGATCGCAGCGCGCTCCGCCGACGAACCGTCCGTCCGCTCGCTCCAGGAGTACCACCGCGACGGCCAGCTCGGGCTCGGCATCTGAGATGGCCGGCAACCGGCGTACTGGTGGTGGGCCTACACGTGGCCGCACGCTGGACCTCTCGGTGGCGCTCGGCGCGCTCGAGCTCGCCAACCCGATCGTCGCCGCGTCGGGGACGTTCGGCCACGGCGATGAGGTGGCCGGGGTCTGTGATCCGAGTCGCCTCGGAGCGGTCACCGCCAAGTCGCAGGCATCCTTCGCATGGGCGGGAAACCCGCCGCCACGTCTGCACCCGGCGGCGGCCGGGATGGTGAACGCCGTCGGGCTCCAGGGCCACGGGATCGAGCACTGGTTGGTCCACGACCTCCCGGGCTTGCGAGCGCGCGGCGCCCGGGTCATCGCGTCGATCTGGGGCCACACCGTCGACGACTACCGCGCCGCAGCCGAGATGCTCGCGCCGGCGGCGGCAGCTGTCGTGGCCGTTGAGCTGAACCTGAGCTGCCCCAACACCCGGCATGGCAGCGAGATCTTCGCTCACGACGCCGCGGCGACGGCCGAGGTCGTACGCAGCGTGGCCGCGACAGACCTCGGGCTCCCGCTGTTCGCGAAGCTCAGCGCCGGCACCGCTGACCTTCCGCGCATCTCCGGGGCCGCACTCGAGGCCGGGGCGACGGGGCTCACGCTCGTGAACACCGTTCGGGCGCTCCTGGTCGACGCCGAGGCGCGTCGAAGCGTGCTGGGAAGCTCGGGGGGTGGACTGTCGGGTCCTGCGATCAAGCCGATCGCGCTGCGCGCCGTGCACGATGTCACGCGGGCGCACCCCGGTACTCCGGTGATCGGCACCGGAGGGGTGACGAGCGGGGTCGATGCCGTGGAGATGCTGCTCGCCGGAGCGACGGCGGTCGGGGTGGGCACCGCAACGTTCCTCGAGCCGCGGGCCACGCTGCGCATCGTCGACGAGCTCACGACGTGGTGCGCCAAGCACGGGGTCCTTCGAGCGAGCGAGCTGACGGGTGCACTTCGATGGGATCAGCCGTGAGTACGCCGCAAGCGCCGCCTCGAGCTGTCCGGGACCGTCTCGTGCTCGTGCTCGATGTGGGCGGGCTCGCCGAGGCCCTTGTGCTCGCGCGCACCCTCACGCCATGGTTCGCGACCGCGAAGGTCGGCTACGAGCTCTATGCCGAAGCGGGGCCGGCGGCGTTCGATGCACTGCACGATCTCGGGCTGCGCGTCTTCGCCGACCTCAAGCTCCACGACATCCCCAACACGGTCGGGCGCAGCGCCCGCACGCTCGGGCGACGTGGCGTCGAGTTCCTCAACTTCCACGCCGCGGGCGGACTCGACATGCTGCGGGCGGGGGTCGAGGGACTCAAGGAAGGCGCCCGCGACGGCGGGCACGCCGAGCCGATCGCGCTCGGTGTCACGGTCCTCACGAGCGACGCCGACACCACCGCGTTCGCGGCGCGACTCGCCCTGGCCGGGGACGCAGGCTGCGACGGCGTGGTGTGCTCGGCGCTCGAGATCGCCGACGCACATGCGCTCGGGCTGCGAACCATGGTCCCCGGATTGCGCCTCATGGGCAGCGACGCACACGACCAGGCGCGCGTCGCGTCGCCGGGCGAAGCAACCGAGCGCGGGGGCGACTGGTTGGTGATCGGACGCACGGTGACCGGTGCCCGCGACCCCGTGGCCGCGGCATCGAGGGTTGCCGCAGAGGTCGAGGTCGCGCTGGACGCCTGACGCGCGACGGCCCCGTGTCCGGGAGGAAGGTCGTGGGTATGCTGACGCACCGATGCCACTCCCGCCGGCCCTCACACCAGACCAGCGCCGCGCCGCACTCGAGAAGGCCGCGATGGCGCGCCGGGTGCGAGCGGAGGTGAAGGAGCAGCTCAAGGCCGAGCGCCTCACGCTCGGAGAGCTGTTCGATCGCGCGGAGTCGGACGACATCCTGGGCAAGCTCAAGGTCGTGAGCATGCTGGAGTCGATGCCCAACACCGGGAAGGTGAAGGCGCGCCGACTGATGCGCGACCTCAGCATCAGCGAGAGTCGACGGCTGCGCGGTCTCGGACCGAACCAGCGCAAGAAGCTGCTCGAGCACTTCGGTCCCGTCCCCTGAGCGTCCTCATCGTCATCGCAGGACCCTCGGGCACGGGCAAGGGCACCGTCGTCCGGGAGCTGCTCGCTCGCGAGCCACGGATCTGGTTCTCGGTCTCAGCGACCGACCGCGCGCGCCGCGCCGGCGAGGTCGATGGGCGCGACTACCTGTTCATCAGCCCCGAGGAGTTCCGCGACATCCGGGATGCGGGGGGCTTCCTCGAGTGCTTCGACGTCTACGGCGATCTGAAGGGGACGCCCCGTGCGCCCGTCGAGGAGCACCTCCGCCTGGGTGACGACGTCCTGCTGGAGGTCGACGTCCAGGGAGCCATGGCCGTGCGGCAGGCGTTCCCCGACGCGCTCCTGATCTTCGTGCGGCCGCCCTCGCGTGAAGTGCAGCGCCGTCGGCTGCTCGATCGGGATCCGGACATCGACCCGACCGACCTCGGGCGGCGCCTGGCCGAGGCCGACGCCGAGGAGGCCCTTGCCGCCGAGTTCGACGCCAGCGTGGTGAACGACGACCTCGACGATGCCGTCGGCGAGATCCAGGGACTGATGGCCCGCCGCCGGCTGGGCGGCACCTGAGGGCTGGTCAACCCGCCGAGCGCTGGTATCCTGGACGCCGCCCCCGAAGCCGCCCACCCCCAAAGACAAGGACGCCGCTCGTCATGGCTGAACGCCGCAGCTCGCTCATGGAACCCCGGATGGAGCACCTGCTCGACCGGGTCGACTCGAAGTTCACCCTGGTCACCCTGGCCGCGATGCGCGCCCGCGAGATCAACGACTACTACAACCAGCTCGGCGAGGGCCTCGGCAAGATCGTGCCCCCTCAGGTCACCTCGGTGTCGCGCAAGCCTCTCACCATCTCGCTCGAGGAGATCGAGGTCGGCAAGATCGAGGCCGTACCGCTCCCCGACGAGCCGGAACCGACCGAAGCGGACGCCGATGGTGAAGGACCCGAGGCGGCGGCAGACCAGCCCGCCCCCGAGTAGCGCCCTCGGCGCGTCGCGCCCGACCGGTCTGATGGAAGCCGCACCCGAGCTCGCCGCGTTGCGTGGTCGCCGAGTCGTCCTCGGCGTCACCGGGGGAATCGCGGCCTACAAGGCCGTGGAGATCTGTCGGCGTCTCGTCGACGCCGGCGCGCACGTCATCCCTGTCCTCACCGAAGACGCGCTGCGCTTCGTCGGAGCGCTCACGTTCTCGGCGTTGGCATCCGAACCCGCGCGCACATCGCTGTTCACGGGCTCCGAGGGCGGCGAACCGATCCCGCACACTCGGCTGGGTCAGACCGCCGATCTGGTCGTCATCGCACCGGCGACAGCGAAGCTCCTCGGCAAGTACGCGGCCGGCATCTCGGATGACCTGCTGACCGCGACACTCCTCGCGACTCGCGCGCCGGTGCTCGTCGCTCCAGCGATGCACTCCGAGATGTGGGAGCACGCAGCGGTCCAGGAGAACCTCGCGACGCTGCGGCGGCGCGGCGTTCATGTGGTCGAGCCCGCGAGTGGGCGCCTCGCCGGTGGCGATCTCGGCGAGGGTCGCCTCGCCGAGCCCGCGGTCGTTGTCGCCGCCGGAGCCGACGTGCTGGGGCGAGGCGGTGATCTCGCGGGAGTGCGCGTGCTCGTCACCGCGGGCGGGACCCGCGAAGCCATCGACCCCGTGCGTTTCATCGGGAACCGGTCGTCGGGGAAGATGGGCCACGCGATCGCCGACGCGGCCGCTCGTCGCGGTGCGGCCGTCACGCTCGTGACCACGACCGACCGTCTGGCGCCGCCGGGCGCGGACGTCGTACGGGTCACGACCGCAGAGGAGCTCCACGACGCGGTCCTCGGTCGGTTCGCCGAGCAGGATGTCGTGGTGATGGCGGCAGCCGTGGCCGACTTCCGGCCCAAGGTGTCCGCGCCGGAGAAGATGAAGAAGCGCGACGGCGTCCCGGACCTGCACCTCGAACCGACGCCCGACGTGCTCGCGGCCCTCGGCGCCCGCAAGGAGCATCAGATCCTCGTGGGCTTCGCAGCAGAGACCGAGCGCGTGCACGAACATGCGGCAGCGACGCTGACGTCGAAGCACGTCGATCTCATGGTTGCCAACGACGTGTCAGCCCGCGATGCGGGATTCGAAGTCGACACGAACCGCGCCACCCTGCTCGATTCGCGCGGTGGCATCGAGGAGGTCCCTCTCCTCTCCAAGCTCGCCCTCGCGGACGTGATCCTGGACCGGATCCGTATCGCCCTGACTCAGACCGCCTGATCCAGCAAGGAGCGCCGTGAACCGCTTCACCTTCACCTCGGAGTCCGTCACCGAGGGTCATCCCGACAAGATGTGCGACCAGATCAGCGACGCCGTCCTCGACGCCATCCTCGAGGAGGATCCGCAGAGCCGCGTCGCGTGCGAGACCCTCGCCACCACCGGTCTGGTCGTCGTCGCCGGTGAGATCAGCACGAGCGGCTACGTCGACATCCCGCGGGTCGTGCGCGACACGGTGCGGGGCATCGGGTACGACCGCGAGTCGTACGGTTTCGACGGCAAGACGTGCGCCGTCATCACGTCGATCGACGAGCAGTCGCCCGACATCGCCATGGGTGTCGACAAGGCGACCGAGCAGCGTGCGGGTACCGGTGACCTCTTCGACGAGATCGGCGCCGGCGACCAGGGGATGATGTTCGGGTACGCGTGCGACGACACCGACGACCTGATGCCGATGCCGATCTGGCTGGCGCATCGGTTCGCTCACCGCCTCGCCGAGGTCCGCAAGTCCGGCGTCCTGCCCTACGTGCGACCCGACGGCAAGACTCAGGTCACGATCGATTACGAGGACGGCGTCCCCAAGCGGCTCAAGACCGTGCTGATCTCTACCCAGACCGGCCCTGGCGTTGATGTCGAGACGCTGCTGAAGCCCGACCTGATCGAGCACGTGATCAAGCCGCTTCTCCCGGCGCAGTTCGCGGATGACGAGTTCGAGGTGCTCTGCAACCCGACCGGCAACTTCGAGCTCGGCGGACCGCACGCCGACTGTGGTCTGACGGGCCGCAAGATCATCGTTGACACCTATGGCGGCATGGCTCGCCACGGTGGCGGTGCGTTCAGCGGCAAGGACCCGACGAAGGTCGACCGCTCGGCGGCCTACGCGGTTCGGCACGCGGCCAAGAACATCGTTGCGGCCGGCGTCGCACAGCGCTGCGAAGTACAGGTCGCGTACGCGATCGGGGTTGCCCACCCCGTGTCGATCATGGTCGACACGTTCGGGACATCCGAGATCGACCCGGAGAAGGTCGCAGGCCTCGTCCACGAGCACTTCGACCTGCGTCCGGCGGCGATCATCGAGCGCCTTGACCTCCGTCGACCGATCTTTCAGAAGACCGCGGCCTACGGTCACTTCGGGCGCCCGGAGCCGACGTTCTCGTGGGAGCGCACCGACCACGCGGAGGATTTCCGGAAGGCCGCCGCATCGCTCGCCTGAATCACTCACGTCCAGCGGATCAGTCGTCGCGCGTGTCGGAGCCGGGCGTGCCGCTACGTGTCGATCGGGTGCTCCCGGACGTGCCGGCGGTTGATCGGGCGTTCGACTACTCCGTCCCATCGGAGCTGGCCGCCGTGGTCGACGTCGGCACGATGGTCCGGGTGCCCCTCCACGGGCGCCGCGTGCGCGGCTGGGTGCTCGGGACCGATGTCGAGTCGGAGGCGCCACCGGGTCGAGTGCTGTCCATCCGCACGGTCGTCGGGGCCGGTCCTCCGGCGCCGGTGGTCGAGCTCACCGAGTTCGCAGCGTGGCGTTGGGCCGGGCCGCGCACCGCGTTCCTGCGAGCAGCGTCGGCCCCGAACGTCGTCGCCGACACCCGGGCACCGGAGCCCGAGCTCGGGGTCTTTCCGACCCGTCCGGCGCCGATGGATCTTCCGGACGCGCCGGCGCGTCTGGTGGTGTGGCCGCCGGCGCGCAGCCGCGCCGACCTCGTCGC
>JALHSW010000217.1 GCA_022865365.1 Acidimicrobiia bacterium
CGGGGAAGGCGGCTGAACCCGCGCTCGACCGAGGGGCGCGTCGCCCCGCGCGATCTACGCTGAACGGCATGGACGCAGAGAACCTCGGCTACGACGCCTTCGACGCCGACAACCACTACTACGAGGCGATGGACGCCTTCACCCGGCACCTCGACCCGAAGCTGGGTCCGCGGGTCGTGCAGTGGTGTGACATCGGCGGCCGCAAGTACCACGTGATCGGTGGGCGCGTCAGCCACGCCGTCGTGAACCCGACGTTCGACCCGGTCGCGAAGGCCGGTGCGATGCACGACTACTTCCGCGGGAACCCCGACGGCAAGAACCCGATGGAGCTCCTCCGGGAGCGCGAGCCGATCCGCCCGGAGTACCGCGACCGTGACGTGCGCCTCGACGTGATGGACGCGCAAGGCCTCGAGAAGATCTGGCTGTTCCCGACCCTCGGCATCCTCTACGAGGAGCTGCTGAAGCACGACATCGAGGCGGTCACGCTCATGTGCACCGCCTTCAACCGGTGGCTCGACGACGACTGGGGTGCCAACTACCGCGACCGCATCCACGCGTCGCCGTACATCTCGCTCTGCGACGTCGACTGGGCGGTCCGCGAGCTGGAGTGGGCGCTCGAGCGCGACGCCCGCACGGTCGTCGTTCGACCGGCGGCGCCCACCACCGCCGCCGGGCAGCGCCCGCCCGCCGACCCGATGTTCGACCCGTTCTGGGCCCGGGTCAACGAGGCCGGCATCACCGTCGTGGTGCATGCGGGCGACAGTGGCTATTCGAGCCAGGGCTATGCGGATGATTCGTTCAGCGCTGCGTTCGGCGCCGGCGCGGGACGCCCGTCGATCCGCATGTTCGCGATCGAACGCGCGGCGTACGACTTCCTGATCTCGTTGGTGTTCGACAAGCTCTTCGACCGCTTCCCGAACGTGCGGATCGCGTCGGTCGAGAACGGCTCGGAGTTCCTCCCCGACCTGTTCAAGAAGCTCCGCTCCACCCGGAACAAGATGATCGGCTACTTCTCCGAGGACCCGGCCGAGACGTTCCGTCGCAACGTGTGGATCAACCCGTTCTGGGAGGACGACGTGTACGAGGTCGTCCGCCTCATGGGACCCGACCGGGTGATCTTCGGCTCCGACTGGCCCCACATCGAGGGCATGCCCCAGCCGTTGGACTACGTCAAGGAGCTCAAGGAGCTCGACCAAGCGGACCAGCGCCTCATCCTGCGCGACAACGCGATGGAGCTCAACACCCGCCGTCCCGCATGACAAAGCTCCGACGCCGCGTGGTGTCAATACCCGCAGTGATCCTCGGCGCGGTGCTGCTGCTGGTGCTGGCGCCGATCTGGCTCCCGGTAACCCTGATCGTCGACCTCGTCACGGCACCCCGACGCCTCCCCCGCACCCGCCTCCTGCTCTTCGGGCTGTGCTGGTCCTGGCTCGAGACGATCGCGCTCGGTGTCTGCTTCGTGCTGTGGGTGACGCGCCGCCCACTCGGGCCCTGGTACACGCTGCAGCGCTGGTGGGCCGCCCGGATCGTCGGCTCGCTGCGGGTCGTCTGCGGATTCCGCATGGACGTCGAGGGCGCCGGCGTGACCATGCCGGGACCGGTCGTGGTGTTCGGACGTCACGCCAGCCTCGCCGACTCGATCGCGTCGCTCTTCATCGTGGCACCGGACGCACACACCAAGCCCCATTACGTGCTCAAGCGCGAGCTGCTCGCCGACCCCTGTCTCGACATCGCGGGCAACCGCATACCCAACCACTTCCTCGACCGGGCCGCGACCGACTCGGGCCCGGAGCTCGCATCGCTCACGGCGCTGTCGACCGGGATGGGCGCCGAGGACGTGGCCGTGATCTTCCCCGAGGGCACGCGATCGAACCCGAAGAAGCGGGCCCGCGCGCTCGAGAAGATCGCTGCGCGCGACCCGGCCCGGGCCGAGCGACTGCGCGGGCTCCGTCACCTCCTCCCCCCGCGCCCCGCGGGCAGCGCCGCGCTCCTCGCCGGCACGCCCGACTCCGACGTCGTGATCCTCGGTCACATCGGCTTCGAGGGGCTCGACACCTTCGGGGGGATCCTGCGCCGGCTCCCCCGGAAGCCACCCGTCCGCATGTGGCTCCGCCGGATCCCTCGTTCGGAGATCCCCGCCGACGACACCGCGTTCACCGTGTGGCTCGACAAGACCTGGCTCACGCTCGACGACGAGGTCGACACCGCGCTGCGCGCCGAGGCCGGCCCCACGGAGGTCGAGCCCGCGTGAGCGACGCGGCGACCGCTCTCCTCGTCGCGGCAGGTGTCATCGCGGCACTCATGTTCACCACGTGGCTCGTGAGTCTCCTCGAGCGCGACGCGTCGATCGTCGACCCGATCTGGGGGCTGGGCTTCGTGCTCGTCGCCTGGGCCGTTCGTCTCACCGTGGAAGGCAACGCGACACGCCAGTGGGTGCTCGTCGCGCTCGTGACCATCTGGGGCCTCCGACTGTCGATCTACCTGTACTGGCGCAACCACGGGACCGGCGAGGACTTCCGCTACCAGGCGATGCGCCGCCAGTGGGGTGCGCGGTTCTGGTGGGTGAGCCTGTTCACGGTGTTCGCGCTCCAGGGCGCCCTCATGTGGGTCGTGTCGCTCCCGGTGCAGCTCGGCCAGGTTCCCGACGACCCGGGGGTCGGTGTCCTCGGGGTCATCGGCATCGTGGTGTGGGCCGTCGGCATCACGTTCGAGGCGGTCGGTGACGCTCAGCTCGCGCGGTTCAAGGCCGATCCCGCGAACAAGGGTCTCGTGATGGATCGCGGCCTCTGGCGCTATACGCGCCACCCCAACTACTTCGGCGACGCCTGCGTCTGGTGGGGCATCGCCCTCGTGGCGGCAGAGAGCGGTCTCGGCGCGATCGGCATCGTCGGGGCGGTGGTGATGACGGTCTTCCTCCGCCGGGTGTCGGGCGTGACGCTGCTCGAGAAGTCGCTCGTGAGGCGGCGCCCCGGATACGAGGAGTACGTGGCCCGGACCAGCCCCTTCGTCCCTCGACCACCCCGAGCGTCCACACCACCACCGCCCCCATGATCAAGGCGGCTGATCGAGGCGTCTGAATCAGACGAGAACGCGTTCTCGCGCGGGAACGGTGGGCGCCCTCCGGGCGTTGCATTCCCAGTACTGCACCAAACCAGGGAGACTGCGATGCCCGGCACCGCAAGCCCGATGACCAGGACCTCCTTCGCCAAGACCCCCTTCACCGGGAGCGGTGTCACCGCCAGGGTGAAGGGCGCAGGCCGCGACCTCGCCGCTTCGGCGCGATCGGTCGTACGCGACGTCTCCAAGCCCGCGTTCGACTTCGCCCGAGGGCCCGGTGCAACCGTGGCGGCAGGCGCAACGGCGACCGCCACCAAGCTGCGCGGCGCGAGCACCCTCTCGATGCAGGCCCTCCCGAAGGAGGCTCTTCCGGAGCTGGCCAAGTCGGTCTACCGGCTCCGCAAGGTGCGGACGCCGGCCCAGGCTCGCGTCGCGGCCGAGACCGAGACCGAGCGCCTGCTCACCGTGATCACGCCGCTGCTCGTCGCGCACCCGCTCCCAGTGCAGCGCACGGCGAGCGCGAAGGCCATCCTCGCCACCGCCGGAGGGCTCGCCGCGGCCAGCGAGGAGATCGAGACGATCGCCGCGCTCGTCTCGGCGGGGACGGCCGTCCCGCCGACGATCCCGGTGGTCATCGGAGCGAATCTGGTCGCGCTCGCCGTCGAGCTGTACGTCGCCGCGTCGCTACGAACCCACGATCTGCGCGCCGCGGGGATCGAGGTCGATCCCCAGCAGGTCGCCGACGACGTCATCTTCGCGATGACCGGCGAAGCGCCCTCGGGCGGCACCCTGGGCCGTCACGTCACCAACCACATGGTGCGGGTGGTCGCGGCGCGCCTGTTCACCCGCTGGGGCGCCGCCTTCGTGCCGGTCGTCGGCATCGCCTACGCGGGCTGGGACACCCAGCGGACGGCCGACGCGATCCGCGCCCTGCCGCTCCCCGCGCGTTCGACGATCGTGCTCGACCAGCGCCTCGGCGCGATCAACGCCGCTCCCGCGTAGCCGAACGGGCGCCATCACGCCCGACGCCGTGACCACTCCTCACCTTGGCCTGACGCGCCCTTCACGGACGCGGCGGACGCTGAGGCTCGAACGAGCCTGAGGTTCGAACGAGGAGGACCGCCATGAGCACGAGGAGTACCTCGACGATCGTCACGCTGATCCTGGGCGCGCAGGCGCTCGGCCTCGCGGCGGCGGGGGTCGTGGCGTTCGCCGGGATCGGCGTCGGCTCCACGGCGCTCCGCATCGGTGTGGGCCTGTTGTTCCTGGTACTCGGTGGGATCGCCGGCGGGATCGCACTCGGGGTCTCCGAGGGGAGCCCGGCCGCCCGGGCCGGGGCGGTCGTGTTCGAAGGATTCGCCGTGGCGCTCGTGCTGCTGTGGTTCGCACCAACGGTCGCCATGGCGAGCACGACGCTCGCGATCGTGGTGCTGGCCGTCGTGCACCGGCACCGCCGGTCGGCGGTCGCCTCCTCAGCTTCCTAGGTCACCCGTCCGCCAGGTCACCCGTCCGCGCCCGGGCGGCCGCGAGCGTCGGGGACTCCCCGACCGCCCACCGCAGGGTTCCGAACAGGGCCCGGGTCGCGGGGCGCACGCCCATCGGGCCCACGAGCGGCGGGACCACGAGGCGCAGCTCGAGCTGGGCGCGCACGGGAAGCAGCTCGACGGCCGCCGCTGCGATCAGCGCGTAGGTACCACGGGCCGAGAGCGGCAGCGGCGGGAACAGGAGGAACCGGGTGGCGTCACGGGCCTGGCGGGACGCGTGGAGCGGGTAGCTCGCGAGCACGGCCCCCAGCTCGGCGACGCTGGTGGGCACCGGATCCGCGCCGAACGCGATGGCCACCATCGCCATCTCGGCGACGTATCGATCGGCCTCGGCGTCGGTGAGACCGGCGCCGTAGCGACGGTATGCGGCAAGAAAGCTGTCGACCTCGGTCGCGTGCACCCAGGTGAGGAGTGCCGGGTCGTCGGCGGAGTACGACCGGCCGTCGGGGGCCGTGCCCCGCACGTGGGCGTGGACCCGCTGGACCCGTGCGACGGCTGCGCCGGCTTAGGCACTGGTGCCGTACGTGGTGGCGGCAACGAACTCGGCCGTCCGGTGCAGACGGCCCCACGGGTCCTTGCGGTAGTCGGAGTGATCGGCGACGCCGGCCATCGCGAGCGGATGCAGCGTCTGGTACAGCAGCGACCGCAGGCCGCCCACCAGCGTGCCGAGGTCGGCGTGCACACGCCAGGCAACGGAGTCGGGGCCGAACCAACCCGCATCACCGGTGACTGCGATGTCAGGCCCGGTGGGAGCACCCGAGACGCGGAGGCGCAGCGCACGGGCCACGCCGCCGCGCACCATGTCGGACGCGACGCCTGTGACCCCGAGCGGATCGGGGATTCCCATCCGTCCATCATGGCGGCCCGGAGGGCAGGCGGCGCAACCGGGCGCGTACCCTGAGCCGCCGTGCCGGGTTGGAGCTATGCCACCGTGTGGAGCGGAATCGCCGAGGAGGTCCCCGAGCGCGACGCGATCGTGTGCGGGAAGCGGCGCGTCTCGTGGGGCGAGTTCGCCGACCGAGCGCGGCGACTCGCTACGCACCTCTTCGACGCCGGCGTGCGACCCGGTGACAAGGTCGCGGTCGACGTCACGAACCGGTCCGAGTACCTCGAGACCCTGTTCGCCGCGTGGCTCATCGGGGCGGTGCCGGCCAACGTGAACTACCGGTACGTCGCCGACGAGGTGCGCTACGTGCTCGACAACAGCGACGCACGAGCGCTCGTGCACGACCCCGCATTCGCGGCAGTGGCGCGCGAAGCGATCGCCGCGATGCCCGAGGATCGACGTCCGGTGGCGGTGCTCGAGACCGGCACGGCGTACGAAGCGGCGCTGGCGGCTGGCGCTGCGACCGGTGCATGGGCCGAACGCGAACCGGACGGCGACGATCTGCTGTTCCTCTACACGGGCGGCACCACCGGCATGCCCAAGGGCGTGATGTGGCGCAACGACGACCTGTACCGGGCGCTCTGGCAGATGGCGCGCCCCGGCGCGGAGCCGCCCGACCCGATCGCCGCGGCACGGGTCGGCAAGCGCACCGGAACCGCGCTCCCGGCGTGCCCCCTCATGCACGGGACCGGGCTCTTCATCGCGCTCTCCACGCTCGCGGGGGCAGGGACCGTCGTGCTCATCGAGCAGACCGGCCTCGACCCGCAGCTGCTGTGGTCCGAGGTCGAACGCAACGACGTGGCGGTTCTCACGATCGTCGGTGACGTGTTCGCGCGGCCGCTGCTCGACGCGCTCGACGCCGAGCCCGACCGTTGGAGCCTCACCTGCTTGCGCGCGATCACCTCCTCGGGAGTCACCTGGAGTCCCGAGGTGAAGGCAGGCCTGCTCCGGCACCTCCCCCACGCGACGCTCATCGACTCGCTCGGAGCGTCCGAAGGGATGATGTCACGCACCGCATCGCGCTCCGACAGCGAGATCAAGCCGGCTCGGTTCGCGGTGAATGACCGCGTCAGGGTGCTTGACGAGCACACCGGCCGCGAAGTGGTAGCGGGAAGCGGCGACATCGGCATGGTCGCCGTCACCGGCCCGATCCCGCTCGGCTACTACAAGGACGAGGCCAAGACCGCGGCGACGTTCCGCGTCGTCGACGGCGGGCGGTACTCGATCCCCGGTGATTACGCGACGGTCGAGGCGGACGGCACCATCCAGCTCCTCGGACGCGGGTCGGCATGCATCAACACCGGGGGCGAGAAGGTGTACCCGGAGGAGGTGGAGCTGCTCCTGCGTGAGCATCCGGGCGTCTTCGACTGTCTCGTGGTCGGCGTCCCCGACGAGCGCTTCGGCGAGATCGTCGTCGCACTCGTGGTCCCGACAGCGCGCGCAGGTGCCGACGAGGACGCGCTCGCGACATGGTGTCGCGGTCGGCTGTCGGGCTACAAGCGACCGAAGCGCTTTCTCCTCGTGGACACGCTGGACCGTTCGGCCGCTGGCAAGGCCGACTACACGAAGCTGCGAGCGCGCGCCGAATCGCTCGTTGCTAGCGTCGAGACATGATCTTCACCCAGTACTACCTGGAGTGCCTGTCGCACGCGTCGTACCTGATCGCGGATGAGACGACGGGCCGAGGAGTCGTCGTCGACCCCCAGCGCGACGTCGCCCAGTACGTCGCCGACGCGGCAGCCCAGGGGGTCACGATCGAGCGGGTGCTCGAGACCCACGTCCACGCCGATTTCCTGTCGGGGCATCTCGAGCTCGCGGACCGGACCGGCGCCACGATCTCGTACGGCGACGCCGCGACCGGCATCGAGTTCGACTACGAACCACTCGCAGACGGGCAACGACTCTCGCTCGGCGCGGTGACCCTCGAGATCCGTGCGACCCCGGGCCACACGCCCGAGTCGATCTCCATCGTGGTGTGGGAGCGACCCGAGGACACGGTGCCGTACGCGGTCCTCACCGGCGACACACTCTTCATCGGCGACGTCGGGCGGCCCGACCTGCTCTCGTCGATCGGCGTGAGCGCCGACGAGCTCGCCCGTCGGCTCTACCACTCGATCCACGAGCAGCTCCTCACCC
>JALHSW010000218.1 GCA_022865365.1 Acidimicrobiia bacterium
CGCGGGCACCCGGTGGCGCGTGTCGAGCACGTAGGACGCGTGGTCACGCAGCATCGCGAAGTCGAAGGCCGCATGATCGGTGACGACCACGACCGCGTCGGCCGCCTCCACCTCGGCCGGGGTGAGCTCGACGAGGGAGACGCCGACGCCCGGGAGATCGAGCAGGGCGCTGACGACGTGGGGATCCGCAGCGTGCACCTCCGCGCCCGCCTCGACGAGGAGCTGCGCGATCCGCACTGCGGGTGACCCGCGCGCATCCGCGGTGTTCGCCTTGAAGGCGAGGCCGACGAGCAGCACCCGGGCCCGATGCAGGAAGACGTCGCGCGCGGCGAGGCCGGCGGTGACGCGTCGGACCACGTAGTCGGGCATCCGCGCGTTGATCTCGTTCGCGAGCTCGACGAAGCGGAAGCGGTCGCCGGTCCCGCGCTCCACCTTCCACGACAGGAACGTCGGGTCGACGGGCAGGCAGTGCCCACCGACCCCCGGCCCGGGCGTGAAGCGCAGGTAGCCGAACGGCTTCGTCGCCGCGGCGTCGATTGCCTCCCATACGTCGATGCCCAGATCCGCGGCGAACACCGCGAGCTCGTTCACCAGCGCGATGTTGACGTGGCGGAACGTGTTCTCGAGCAGCTTGGTGAGCTCGGCCTCGCTCGTGCCGCGCACGGCCACGGTCCGCTCCACGAGGGTGTCGTAGAAGGCCTGCACCCGGGCGAGCGACGGCGCGTCGATCCCGCTCACGACCTTGGGCGTCGTCACGAGCGTCCACGTCTCGTTGCCCGGGTCGATCCGCTCGGGGGAGTAGCCGAGATGGAAGTCGACGCCGGCGCGGAGCCCGGAGCCCGCCTCGAGCAGCGGCGCGAGGAGCTCCTGGGTGGTCCCCGGATAGGTCGTGCTCTCCAGGACCACGCAGGCACCGGGGCGAAGGTGCGAGGCGACGACCCTCCCCGCGTCCTCCACGAACGACAGGTCGGGCACGCCGTCGCGCAACGGCGTCTGCACGGTGATGACGGCGATGTCGAAGTCGGCGAGGTCGGCCGGGCGCGCGGGCGGGCGGAAGCGGCCGGTGGCAAGCGCGCCGGCGACCCGGTCGGAGGAGACGTCCTCGACGTAGGACTCCCCCCCGGCGAGGAGCAGCAGGCGCGACTCGTCGACGTCGAAGGCGACCACGTCATGACCGACCTCGACCGCGCGGACTGCGAGCCCGAGGCCCACGTACCCCTGCCCGATGATCACGACGCGCTCGCCCGGGGCCCCCACGCGGCGATTGTGGCATGGCTCGGAGTGGCGCCCGGGGAGCGTGGCGCCCGCTACCGTCGATCGCACGATGGCCGAGCGCACGCGCGTCCTCTGGGTCCTCAAGGGGCTCGGCCCGGGCGGCGCGGAGCGTCTCGTCGTGCAGCACGCCGCAGCCGGTGACCGCACCGCCTTCGAGTACGAGGTCGCGTACCTGCTCCCGTGGAAGCAGCACCTCGTACCCGAGCTCGAGGCCCTGGGCGTCGCCACCCACTGCCTCGGCGTGCGCACGGCGGCCGATCCGCGGTGGGTCCCCCGCCTCCGCCGGCTCGTGCGCGACGGGCACTTCGACGTCGTGCACCTCCACTCGCCGGCGCTCGCCGCGCTCGCGCGTCCGGTGCTACACGTCGGTGGCGACCGGCCCGCGCTCGTGTACACGGAGCACAACCGGTGGCCGAGCTACCACCCGCTCACCCGGGCCGCGAACCGCGCCACGATGCGCCTCGACGACGCGACCGTCGCCGTGTCCGAGGACGTGCGGGCGTCGATGGGGAAGCACCGCGAGCACGTCGAGGTGATCGTGCACGGCATCGACACGCAGGGCGTCCGGCGCGTAGCCGAGCAGGCGAAAGCGGTCCCCGAGCCCGAGCTCCTCGACCCGGGCGCGCAGCTAGGCCTCGAGCGGCCCCTGGCCCGCGGCGACGACGCGGATCGGGGCGTGGCGTTCGGCCACGAGCCGAGCCGCGGCGAG
>JALHSW010000219.1 GCA_022865365.1 Acidimicrobiia bacterium
ACCTTCGTGATCGCCGCCGTCAACGTCGTCTTCCCATGGTCAATATGACCAATCGTCCCAATGTTCAAATGCGGCTTCGTCCGCTCAAACTTCGCCTTCGCCATGGGACGTACTCCTGTTGCTTTCGCAGTCGGGTCGTGAGGTCGGGTCGTGACGTGGGTGTCGCGGCTACTCGCCGAGGACGCGGGCAGTGATTTCTTCGGAGATCGACTTCGGTACCTGCTGGTACGAGTCGAACTGCATCGTGTACGTCGCGCGCCCTTGGGTGCGTGAACGGAGATCGGTAGCGTAGCCGAACATCTCCGAAAGCGGCACTTGGGCACCCACGACGTGCGAGGTGCCCCGCTGCTCCATGCCCTCGACCTTGCCGCGGCGCGACGACAGGTCGCCGATGACATCGCCCATGTAGTCCTCGGGCGTGACCACCTCGACCTGCATGATCGGCTCGAGGAGCGCCGGATGCGCCTTCCTGGCCGCATCCTTGAACGCGATCGAGCCGGCGATCTTGAACGCCATCTCGCTCGAGTCGACGTCGTGCGACGAACCGCCGGTGAGGATCGCCCGCATGTCCACGAGCGGGTAGCCCGCGATCACGCCGCCCTCCATCGCTTCCTGGATGCCGGCGTCGACCGCGGAGATGTACTCGCGTGGCACGTCGCCACCCTTGACCTTGTCAACGAACTCGTAGCCGCCACCGGGCCCCGTGGGCTCCAGGCTGATGATCACATGGCCGTACTGGCCGCGCCCACCCGTCTGGCGGATGTAGCGCTGCTCCACATCCTCGACCGCTTCGGTGATCGTCTCGCGATACGCGACCTGGGGCTTGCCGACGTTTGCCGCGACGGCGAACTCCCGGATCATCCGGTCCACCAGCACGTCGAGGTGCAGCTCGCCCATCCCACCGATGATCGTCTGGCCCGTCTCGTCGTCGGTGTGGACCTGGAACGTCGGGTCCTCCTCGGAGAGGGCACCGAGGGCCTTGCCGAGCTTGTCCTGGTCGATCTTCGTCTTCGGCTCGATGGCCACCGAGATCACCGGCTCCGGGAACACCATCCGCTCGAGCACGATCGGGTGCTTCGGATCGCAGAGGGTGTCGCCGGTCGTGGTGTTCTTCAGTCCGACGGCGGCCACGATCTCGCCGGTGAAGACGCCTTCCTTGTCCTCGCGGTGGTTGGCGTGCATCTGGAGGATGCGCCCGACCCGCTCCTTCTTGTCCTTGGTGGCGTTGAGCAGCGCGCTCCCGGCGCCGATCTTGCCCGAGTAGACGCGAAAGTACGTGAGCTTGCCCACGTACGGGTCGCTCATGATCTTGAACGCCAACGCCGAGAACGGCTCGTCGTCGGACGCGGCGCGCTCGACCGGATCGTGCGTCTTCATGTCGGCACCCTGGACCGGCGGGATGTCGACCGGGCTCGGGAGGTAGTCGACGACTGCGTCGAGCAGCGTCTGCACGCCCTTGTTCTTGAACGCCGAGCCGCAGAGCACCGGCACGACCTCGCCGCTGAGCGTCGCCGCCCGGACCGCGGTGCGCAGGTCATCGGCGGTGATCTCCTGCTCACCCACATACTTCTCGAGGACGTTCTCGTCGAACTGGCTCACGACGTCGACGAGCTCGTGACGCCACTTGTCGGCCTCGGCCTGGTGCTCCACCGGGATGTCGAGGGTCTCGTAGGTCTCGCCCATCTCGTCGGACCAGATGAGCGCCTTCATCCCGAGGAGGTCGATGACCCCTTGGAACTCGCTCTCGGCGCCGATCGGCAGCTCGACGAGCGCGACCGTCGCGTCGAGGCGATCCTTGATCATGTCGACGCAGCGGTAGAAGTCAGCGCCGACGCGGTCCATCTTGTTGATGAAGCACATTCGCGGCACGTTGTACTTGTTGGCCTGACGCCACACCGTCTCGGTCTGGGGCTCGACCCCGGCGACCGCGTCGAACACCGCGACGGCTCCATCGAGCACGCGCAGCGACCGCTCGACCTCGACCGTGAAGTCGACGTGGCCAGGCGTGTCGATGATGTTGATCCACGTGTCACGCCACTTGCAGGTAGTGGCCGCGCTCGTGATCGTGATGCCGCGCTCCTGCTCCTGGACCATCCAGTCCATGACCGCAGCGCCCTCGTGCACCTCGCCGATCTTGTACGTCTTGCCCGTGTAGTAGAGGATCCGCTCCGTCGTCGTGGTCTTGCCCGCGTCGATGTGCGCCATGATCCCGATGTTCCGCACTCGCGCGAGCGGCACGTCCCGAATGACCGGCCCGCCCTTGCCCTTTTCGTCTGCCATCTGCTGCTTCTTCTCTTCTGCTTCTCGAACTTCAGGTCGACAAGTGTTCGGGCGCCACGGACCTTGCAACCGCTCCCCGACACCAGGGAGGCGGTCGACCGGAGGGGTACCGCTCGGTGAGGAGCAGTTGCGCCGTTTCCGGCGAGCCCCGGCCCGGAGGGCCGACCGGCACGGAGTGACGGGAGCAGGGGCTCGACGGATGAAGGCGCTGCGACGAACCGGGCGGTGCCCCGGACGTCGACCGCCGGTCAGGAACGAGGAAAGAACAAGACCAATTGCACTACCACCGGTAATGAGCGAACGCCTTGTTCGACTCCGCCATCTTCTGCAAGTCGTCCTTGCGCTTGATCGCGGCTCCGAGCCCGTTGCTCGCGTCGAGCAACTCCGCCGCGAGCCGCTCCGCCATGGTCTTCTCCCGCCGCTGGCGCGAATACCCGACGATCCAGCGGATCGCGAGCGTCGTCGCCCGACGGGGGCGAACCTCGACCGGGACCTGGTACGTCGCGCCACCGACGCGGCGACTCCGGACCTCGAGCGCCGGACGGACGTTCTCGACCGCACGCTTGAGCGTGGGGACGGGATCGTCGCCGGTCTTGGTCTCGATCTCGGTGAGTGCGTCGTACACAAGGCGCTCGGCGATCGAGCGCTTGCCCTCCTGCAGGACCTTGTTGACGAGCTGGGTCACGACGACCGACCGGTAGACCGGGTCGGGGAGGAGGTCGCGACGCGGGGCAGGACCCTTCCGAGGCATCAGGAATCTCGCTTCGCGCCGTAACGGCTGCGGGCCTGCTTGCGATCCGAGACGCCGCTCGCGTCGAGCGCGCCACGGACGATCTTGTAGCGGACACCCGGGAGGTCCTTCACCCGACCGCCACGGACGAGCACGATCGAGTGCTCCTGCAGATTGTGGCCGATGCCCGGGATGTACGCGGTCACCTCGATGCCCGACGTGAGCCGGACACGTGCGACCTTGCGGAGCGCGGAGTTCGGCTTCTTCGGTGTCGTCGTATACACGCGCGTGCAGACCCCCCGTCGTTGCGGGGAGCCCTTGAGTGCAGGCGTCTTCGACTTCTCTCGCTTGGTCTCGCGGCCCTTGCGGACCAGCTGCTGGATCGTGGGCACTCGTGGACCTTCGTTACGCGGAATGACGACTGCGGATGCTGGAGAAGTTCGAGAATAGTCTCACTGCTCGGTACCAGTCCCTTCGAGCGGTGCCTCGATCTCCGCGGTCACCCCGTCGGCACCCGTGTCGGGGACTGCCGCGAGGACGCCGGCGGTCGGCGCGAGCTCTTCCTCGCCACCGCTGCCGATGCTCTCGCGCAGGTACTGCGCCATCTGCTCGGCATCGAACTCCGACGAGTAGAACGGCAGCGGCTCGTAGTCCGGCGCGTTCGTCGCGATCTCGCGGTAGGCGGGCATGCCCGTACCGGCAGGGATCAGCTTCCCGATGATCACGTTCTCCTTGAGCCCGAACAGGCCGTCGACCTTGCCCTCTATGGCCGCCTCGGTGAGCACTCGCGTCGTCTCCTGGAACGAGGCCGCCGAGAGCCACGACTCGGTAGCCAGCGATGCCTTGGTGATCCCCATGAGCTCGGGACGACCCTCGGCCGGCTGCAAGCCCTCCTCCACCAGACGGCGGTTCGTGTCGGCGAACCCTCGGGAGTCGGCCTTCTGGCCCGGGAGGAACTTAGAGTCACCCGGCTCGGACACTCCGACCCGGCGCAGCATCTGGCGAATGATCACCTCGACGTGCTTGTCGTGGATCGACACACCCTGCTCCCGGTACACCTTCTGCACCTCGTCGACGAGGTACTGCTGGGTCTCCCGGATGCCCTTGACCTCGAGCACCTTCTTCGGGTCACGCGGGGTGAGGTCGTCACCGGTGAGCTGGTCGCCCGCCGCGACTTCGGCACCGTCGCGGATCCTCGGTCCCCCACTGCCGGCATACAGGTGGGCCCGTCGAGAGACGACGTACTCCACTTCCTCGCCATCATCGCCCACGATGACGATGACACGCTCGCCCTTCTCGTTCTCGCCGACCCGGACCACGCCCGAGTTCTCGGCGAGCACCGTCGCACCCTTCGGCGTTCGGGCCTCGAACAGCTCGACCACGCGAGGCAGACCGTGCGTGATGTCGTCACCCGCCACACCACCGGTGTGGAAGGTCCTCATCGTGAGCTGGGTCCCGGGCTCACCGATCGACTGGGCGGCGATGATGCCGACCGCTTCGCCGAGATCGACGGGCTTCCCGGTGGCGAGCATCGTGCCGTAGCACCTGCTGCACACCCCCTGGATCGAGTCGCACGTGAGGACCGATCGGACGCGCACCCGATCGACCTTCTTGTCGTGTGCGAGTGCCTCGATGTGGTCTTCCCGAAGCTCGGTGTCGTGCTCGAGCACCGTGCCGTCGCTGAGCTTCACCGGCTCGAGGAGGCAGCGGCCGAGCAGCTTCGTCTCCAGGTAGCGGTAGGCGTCGCCCGTGGAGTCGATCTCCTCGACCCAGATCCCGCGGGCGGACCCGCAGTCCTCCTCGCGCACGATGAACTCCTGAGCGACGTCGACGAGTCGACGGGTCAGGTAGCCCGAGTCGGCGGTACGGAGGGCCGTGTCGGCCAGACCCTTGCGGGCACCGTGCGTCGAGACGAAGTACTCGAGGACCGAGAGGCCCTCACGGAAGTTCGACTTGATCGGACGAGGGATGATCTCGCCACGCGGGTTGGCCACCAGGCCGCGCATGCCGGCGATCTGGCGAACCTGGACCGCGTTCCCTCGGGCACCGGAGCCGACCATCATCTCGATCGGGTTGAACCGATCCTTGGCCAACTCCGTCTCCATGGCCTTGGCGACCTCGTCGGTCGCGTCGGACCACAGCTCGCGCTCGAGCTGGCGACGCTCGTCGTCGGTGAGCAGACCCTTGTCGAAGTTCTGCTCGATCTTGTCGGCCTCACGCTCGAACCGCTCGAGCAATGCAGCCTTCTGGGCCGGCGTCTTGACGTCGGCGATCGAGATCGTGAGCCCGGAGCGGGTCGCGAAGTCGAAGCCGAGTGCCTTGAGGTTGTCGAGGCTTTCGGCGACCTCGGCGCGCGAGTAGCGGTCGGCGAGGTCGCCGACGACGGCCGTCAGCGCACGCTTCTTGAGGCCACGGTCGTCGGTCGCCCGGAACGGGAAGTCGGGCGGGAACGCCTCGTTGAAGAGCAGGCGACCGAGCGTCGTCTCGACGAGCACCGTGGCGTTGCCGAACGTTTCGGAGCGCTTGATGACCATCGCGCCCGGGTTGATCTCCTTGCCCTTGGCGTCGAAGCGGTCCGGGAACTCGTCCGTCGGGAACCGACCCGCAGGCATGCGAACCTTGATGTTGGCGTGGATCGACACCGAACCGTCGGTCGTGTCGCCGCCTCGGACACCGGGCTTGGTGTCATACGCCATAGTCGCCTCGCCGAGCGACGCGAAGACCCGCCCCTCGCCGGGAGCACCGTCTACTACCTCGGTGAGGTAGTAGACGCCGATGACCATGTCCTGGCTGGGCACGGCGATCGGACGGCCGTGGGCCGGGGACAGGATGTTGTGCGCCGACAGCATGAGCAGCCGGGCCTCGGCCTGCGCCTCTGCGGAAAGCGGCAGGTGGACCGCCATCTGGTCGCCGTCGAAGTCGGCGTTGAAGGCCGCGCAGACGAGCGGGTGGATCTGGATGGCCTTGCCCTCGATGAGGACCGGCTCGAACGCCTGGATCCCGAGGCGGTGAAGCGTCGGGGCGCGGTTCAGGAACACCGGGTGCTCCTTGATCACGTCGTCGAGGACGTCCCAGACCTGTGGACGCGAGCGCTCCACCATCCGCTTTGCGGACTTGATGTTCTGCGCGTACTCGAGGTCGACGAGCCGCTTCATCACGAACGGCTTGAACAGCTCGAGGGCCATCTGCTTGGGCAGGCCGCATTGCCGCAGCTTGAGCTGCGGCCCGACGACGATGACCGAACGGCCCGAGTAGTCGACGCGCTTGCCGAGCAGGTTCTGACGGAACCGGCCCTGCTTGCCCTTGAGCATGTCGGACAACGACTTCAGCGCGCGGTTGCCGGGGCCCGTGACCGGGCGCCCACGGCGGCCGTTGTCGAACAGCGCGTCGACGGCCTCCTGGAGCATCCGCTTCTCGTTGTTGATGATGATCTCGGGCGCGCCGAGGTCGAGGAGGCGCTTCAGCCGGTTGTTCCGGTTGATGACGCGTCGGTAGAGGTCGTTGAGGTCGGATGTCGCGAACCGACCACCGTCGAGCTGCACCATCGGGCGCAGGTCCGGCGGGATCACCGGGACGGCATCGAGCACCATGCCCATCGGTGAGTTGATCGTGCGACCGTCGTCGTCGACGCGATTGAACGCGGAGATGACCTTCAGGCGCTTGATGCCCTTGGCCTTCTTCTGGCCCTTGCCGGTCGCGATCATCTCCTTGAGCCCGACCTCCTCGGCCGGCATGTCGAGACGGGAGATGAGGTCCTTGACGGCCTCCGCGCCCATGCCACCGGTGAAGTACTCCTGGTAGCGGTCGACGATCTCGCGCCACACGCGCTCGTCGTCGACGAGCTGCTTCGGTGCGAGCTTCGCGAACGTCGTCCACACCGTCTTGAGGTGGGTGATCTCGGCGTCGCCGCGGGCGCGCAGGTCTTCGGCGTCCTTGTTGTACGCCTTCTCGGCGCGCTCCATGTCGACCTTCTTGCCCCCACGGGACTCGAGGTCGGCGAGCTCCTTCTCGTACTCCTCGTGGCGGACCTTCAGCCGGCCCTCGAGCTCGGCCTCGAGCTCGCCCGTCTCGGCCTTGATCTCGGCCTCGAGCTCGGGCTGGTCGGTGTGACGCTTGTCCTCGTCGACCCAGGTGATGAGATGGGCTGCGAAGTAGATGACCTTCTCGAGGCTCTTCGGCGCGATGTCGAGAAGGTACCCGAGCCGGCTCGGGACGCCCTTGAAGTACCAGATGTGGGTGACCGGTGCGGCGAGCTCGATGTGGCCCATCCGCTCACGACGCACCTTGGAGCGGGTGACCTCGACGCCACAACGCTCACAGATGATGCCCTTGAAGCGGACGCGCTTGTACTTGCCGCAGTAGCACTCCCAGTCCTTGGTCGGCCCGAAGATCTTCTCGCAGAAGAGGCCGTCCTTCTCGGGCTTGAGCGTGCGGTAGTTGATCGTCTCGGGCTTCTTGACCTCGCCGTTCGACCACGTGCGGATCTGGTCCGCGGTGGCCAACGCGATGGACATTCGTGCCGAATCGTTGACGTCGTGCACTTCGCCTCTCTTCTTCCCTGAGCCGAGTGTCAGTAACGGGCGGACTCGCGCTCACGCTCACGCGCGCGCGCTGCGTCCTCTTCGTCGGTCCCCCGCTCGGGACGCGACAGGTCGATGCCGAGTGCTTCGGTCGTGCGGAACGCGTCCTCGTCGAGCTCGCGGATCTCGACCTCCTGACCGTCCTCGTTCATCACTCGGACGTTCAGGCAGAGCGCCTGCATCTCCTTGATGAGCACCTTGAAGCTCTCGGGGATGCCGGGCTCGGGGATGTTCTCCCCCTTGACGATCGCCTCGTACACCTTCACGCGGCCGAGGACGTCGTCGGACTTGATCGTGAGGATCTCCTGCAGCGCGTACGCCGCGCCGTAGGCCTCGAGAGCCCACACCTCCATCTCACCAAAGCGCTGACCACCGAACTGCGCCTTCCCGCCCAGCGGCTGCTGGGTGATCATCGAGTACGGACCCGTCGAGCGCGCGTGGATCTTGTCGTCCACGAGGTGCGACAGCTTCAGGATGTAGGAGTAGCCGACGGTGATGGGCTGGTCGAAGGGCTCACCCGTGCGACCGTCGTAGAGCGTGGCCTTGCCGTCGTTGCCGACCAACCGCTGGCCGTCGTCCCCGTCGGGGTTCAGCGTCTCGAAGAGGCGATGGATCGTCCCCTCGGGACCGGACTGCTCGACCTCGTCCCAGTGCGCACCGTCGAACACCGGAGTCGACACCCAGACCGACGGTTCGGTCGGGGGCCGGGTCTTGGTGTCGACACGCGGGCCGCGGCGCTGGCCCTCCCAGCCGTGACGGGCCGCGTAGCCGAGGTGCGCTTCGAGCACCTGACCGACGTTCATGCGGCTCGGCACACCGAGGGGGTTCAGCAAGATGTCGACGGGCGTACCGTCGGCGAGGAACGGCATGTCCTCGATGGGCAGGATCTTGGCGATGACGCCCTTGTTGCCGTGGCGCCCCGCAAGCTTGTCGCCCTCGCTGATCTTGCGCTTCTGGCCGACATAGACCCGCACCAGCTGGTTCACGCCGGGCGGGAGCTCGTCACCTGGGCTTCCGTCTGCCTTGTCGCGCGAGAACTCGCGCACCGCGATGATCTTGCCCGTCTCACCGTGGGGCACCTTGAGTGACGTGTCGCGCACCTCACGTGCCTTCTCACCGAAGATCGCCCGCAGCAGGCGCTCCTCGGGCGTGAGCTCCGTCTCGCCCTTGGGCGTGACCTTGCCAACGAGGATGTCACCGGGGCCGACCTCGGCACCGACGCGGATGATCCCGCCCTCGTCGAGGTCCTTGAGGATGTCCTCGGAGAGGTTCGGGATGTCGCGGGTGATCTCCTCCGCACCCAGCTTCGTGTCGCGGGCGTCGATCTCGTGCTCCTCGATGTGGATCGACGTGAGCACGTCGTCCTTCACGAGGCGCTCCGAGAGCACGATCGCATCCTCGAAGTTGTGGCCCTTCCAGGACATGAACGCCACGAGGAGGTTCTTGCCGAGTGCGAGCTCGCCCTGATGCGTCGACGGACCGTCGGCGAGGACGTCGCCTTCCTTGACCTCGTCGCCGGCGTTCACCAGGGCCTTCTGGTTGATGCAGGTGCCCTGGTTGGAACGGACGAACTTCGAGAGCTCGTACGTGACCTTGCCCTTACGAGAGCCGCCGTCGTACTCGACGGTGATCGATTCGCCCGACACGTCGGTGATGCGCCCGTCGCCCTCGGCGAGGACGACATCGCCCGCGTCGCGCGCGACACGCGCCTCGACTCCCGTGCCGATGAACGGCGCAGTCGGACGGAGCACCGGCACGGCCTGGCGCTGCATGTTGGCGCCCATCAGCGCGCGATTGGCGTCGTCGTGCTCGAGGAACGGGATCAGCGCCGTCGCGACCGAGCAGATCTGCTTGGGCGACACGTCCATGTAGTCGACCTCGTTCGGGTCGACGTACGCGAGCTCGCCCCGCTTGGCGCGCACGAGCACGCGGTCGTCGACGAACTTGCCGTTGTCGTCGAGCACGGCGTTCGCCTGCGCGATGACGTAGCGGTCCTCGTCGTCGGCCGCGAGGTAGTCGAGACGCCCGGTCGCCTTCCCGTGCTCCATCTTCCGGTACGGGGTCTCGATGAAACCGAACCGGTTGATGCGAGCGAAGTTCGCGAGGTACCCGATCAGGCCGATGTTCGGCCCTTCCGGCGTCTCGATGGGGCACATTCGGCCGTAGTGGCTCGGATGCACATCTCGGACCTCGAAGCCGGCCCGCTCCCGCGACAGACCGCCGGGCCCGAGCGCCGAGAGGCGGCGCTTGTGGGTGAGACCGGCGAGCGGATTCGTCTGGTCCATGAACTGGCTGAGCTGGCTGGAGCCGAAGAACTCCTTGATGGCCGCTACGACCGGACGGATGTTGATGAGCGTCTGGGGCGTGATCGCCTCGACGTCCTGGGTCGTCATGCGCTCACGCACAACGCGCTCCATGCGCGACAGACCGACGCGCACCTGGTTCTGGATCAGCTCGCCCACCGAGCGCACCCGGCGGTTGCCGAAGTGGTCGATGTCGTCACGGAAGTAGTCGTCGGGCTGGTCATTCGAGTGCAGCTTGATGAGGTACGCGACCGTGGCGAGGATGTCGGCCTTCGAGAGCTGGTAGTCGACGTCGCCGGCCTCGGGATCCGCGTTCGGGATCGTGAGGTCGAACTTGGCCAGGGGCAGCTTCTTGTACTCGTCGGCGAGCTTCTTCGAGACCTTGTGACGCCCGACCTTGGCCATGTCGTAGCGCTTCGGGTTGAAGAACAGGTTCTCGATGAGCTGACGCGCGGAGTCGGGTGTCGGCGGCTCGCCCGGACGCAGCTTGCGGTAGATGTCGATGAACGCGTCTTCCGCGGTCTCGGTGTTGTCCTTCGCGAACGTGTTGCGCATCGACTCGTACGGGTCGCCGTTCGGGTCGAGGATCAGCGAGAGCAGCTCTTCCTCGGTCTCACCGAAGCCGAGCGCCTTCAGGAGGATCGTGACCGGCTGCTTGCGCTTGCGGTCGACGCGGACGTAGGCGATGTCCTTCTTGTCGACTTCGAACTCGAGCCACGCGCCGCGGCCCGGGATCATCTTGGCGTCGACGACGTCCTTCTCGGGCTGGAGCTTGTCGGGACTGATGTTGAAGTAGACGCCCGGCGAACGCACGAGCTGTGACACGACGA
>JALHSW010000220.1 GCA_022865365.1 Acidimicrobiia bacterium
GAGCTGGCGCGCCTCGTCCTCGAGGCCGACGACCAGGGCAGCGAGACCGTCGGCGAGCTCCTCGAGCGGTGGTTCGAGATCGCCGCTCCCTCGTGGACGCCCTGGACCGTGGTCCAGCACCGCAGCGTGCTCGACCGGCACCTGATCCCTCGCCTGGGCGACGTACCCGTTCGTCACCTCGGGGTGCACGACGTGGACGTCCTGTACTCGCAGCTGCGAAAGGGCGGCGGTGAGGGAGGCGGGCCGCTCACGCCGGCGACGGTGCGCCGCATCCATGCTGTGCTGCGACGAGCGCTCCAACAGGCGCTTCGCTGGGGTTGGCTGACCACGAACCCCGCCGCGCTCGCCACGCTTCCGAAGATCACCGCGGCCGAGATCGTCCCGCCGAGCTCCGCCGACGTTGCTCGCCTCCTGGCGCTCGCCGAGACCGAGGACCTCGACTTCCACTGCTACCTGAGAGTCGCCGCGTCGACCGGCGCGCGACGCAGCCAGATGTGCGGGCTCCAGTGGCGCGACCTCGACCTCGCCGGTCGCTCGATCCTGTTCGCCCGCGGCATTGTCGACGGGCCGAACGGCGTCGTGCTCAAGGACACGAAGAGCGGGCGCGCCTACCGGGCCGCGATCGACGACTCGCTCGTCGAGCTGCTCACCAAGCACCGAGCGCGGTCGGAAGCGCGCGCGGCTGCTGGCGGCGTCGAGATCGTCACGAGCGGCTTCGTGTTCTCGTATGAGGCCGACGCGTCGCGTCCGTGGCGTCCCGATGGCGTGACGAACCGCTTCGGCCGTCTCCGGCGTGCTGCTGGCCTCGAGAGCGTCCGGTTGCACGACCTACGCCACTACGTTGCGACTGCGCTCCTCGCGGCCGGCGTGCCCGTCACGACGGTGGCGGGCCGTCTCGGCCACGCGCGGGCCTCAACGACCTTGAATGTCTACGCGCACTTCGTCGCAGCGACCGACCACCACGCCGCGGATGTCCTTGGTGCGCTCCTCACATCCGCGTCAGCTCCGGACCCGGAAGAGCGCGGCGCACCAAGGTCTCCGTAGTTCGTCAATCTGAATCATCGGAAGAGCGACGCCGCTTCCAGCACGACGACCACGCACAGCACGATCGCAAGTGCGAGACCCAAGGTCCGGAGGTAAGCCGGCCAGGGGTCGCGTCGCCGTCCGAACAGGGGCGACTTCATGCCGCCTTGCGCTCCCACGTCTCCAACACTTCCACAGGCTGGGTGAGCGAGAGCGGAGGCCAGAGCGAAGCGGAGGCCTTCGCTGGGACTCCCTGGGAGTTGATGAGCGAGCCCTCCCGACTCCGCGGAGACCGGAGCGGGAGTGGTGCGAACTCCCTGCCTATTCAGGTCATCGCCCGAAGGGCGTGACCTGAATAGGTGTATGCGGAGGGTTGGCTCCGCGGGACGAGGTGGGAGTGGGCGCAGTGCTTGACTAGACGGCGCCGGGGGCGGGTCTCGCGTTGAAGTTCGGCGTTCTCGACGCGTCGCGTACCGCCGCCTGACAGAGTGTGGCGATGAGGATGTTCAAGGGCGGACCGAGTGCGCGCTATGGAACCATCCGGCGCCCGATACCTGGCACGTTCCATTGGGCTGATCCCCCGAAATCGAAGAAGGATGTCGCTGTCTGGTCCACGATGATCGAGGACTTCCTCGCGGCAATGCCGCAGGCCGCAGCCTTGAAAAGCCCACCGCTGGACGCGGTGATGCTGAGCGAGGTCGGCGACGTGCAGCGAATTGAGAACGCCATCGTCGAGCAGTTCGACGGCTGGGTTGGGAACTCGATTGCCGCGGACGAAGCGGAGCTAAGGAGATGGGTCGAGTCCAGATTTCGTCTTGGCTGGTACGTCGCTCACCTCGAAGAAGCCAGCGGTCTTGCCAGGCTGGGGAAGAGCGAGACTCACTACGACTTCGCACTGGGCTCTATCTGGTCGAAGACGGCTACTCCAACCGAGGTGATCATTCCTGCTGGCCTCGCGGGCGATGCTGGCTACTTCTTCGGAAGATCGCACGACGCCGCTGCGATGGTCTCGAGCATCGCCCATTGGGAGATCGACGCCCTCCGCGGGTGAACGAGGACGAGAGCGTCGAGTCGCACGACGCCCGAGTGGCGTATTCATCCCGTTGGCAGGTCTTGAGGGTGGGTTTGCTATCCCAGGTGTAAGACCTCTCGGAGCGCAACGTCGATGAAGTCAAGATCCGCTTGGCCGAGTGACCCGAGTTGTCCCTGGAGGAGTGACGCTTCGATCGTCTGAAGCCGCCCGGTTCGTACCGTCGACGGGGCGAGCAAACCCGCGCTCTCCCAATCGGTGAGTGGTACGTCGCCGACACCTGGCGCGATCAATCGGGCGCGGCGGCTCGTCACCATCGCGACGATGAGATCCGGACCCTGGTTGAAGGTTTCGCCGGAGACGACACACACGGGGCGTCGCTTCGATTCGCCAAGGTCCGCGTAGAGGAACGGGGCCAGGAAGAGATCTCCCCGCTGCACTGGCTGCGCTATGCCTCGTCGTAGATGCGGTCCTCGACCGAGTCCCAGTCGGCGACGAGTGTCGCCCTGGGCGCCCACGCGGGACGTGCCCAGCCGATGAGCTCCTCGCGAAGCTTCCAGAGGTCGCGCTCCGCATCTTGGACTTCAGTCTGGGCCGCTGCCATGGCATCGGCGTCGTGGACCGTCGCGTCATGATTCGGACCAAGCGCGCCGCCGAGGAACGGCTCGTAATTCTTCGTCGCCTGGCGGAGCCGGCGAAACGCCAGCTCAAGGCGTTCGCGGTCGGCGGGAGCGAGTTCTTCCACCGACCGAGGCGAACGGTTCGCGGACGTGCTCATGCCTCAACGTTACCTGTGTTTGTGACACGATCAGGTCTGCCAATCCATCGATCGCAATCGGGTCGGCGGGCACGGGACGGCGGGAAGCTCCCGGAGGCGTTAGCTGCGCACATGGACTGGACGGTACGGGGCGACACGACCTTGGCCGGATTGCCAAGGTGAGGGTCGCGGGTTCGAATCCCGTCGTCCGCTCCACGCAAATGTGCAGGTCAGGGGCCTAAACGGGCCCCTGATTCGCGTTCCGGAAGGCCACGATTTGGCCTCCTGTCCGCAAAGAGTCCGCGAGATTCTGAGGGACCGCGTTCTGAAACGTCGCATCGAGCGCGTCGGCCAGCTCTGAATCGGACTGGGATCGGCGTGTGCTCCTGACCTTGGAAACGAGGATGATGGAGCATGGCAACTTCAGGTACGCGGCGGAGGCCGCAGAAGTATCCGGTCGAGCTGCGTGAGCGAGCGGTCCGGATGGTGTTGGAGATTCGTGAGGAGACCGGCGAGCGGCACGGGACGATCACGCGTGTCGCCCGCGAGCTCGGTGTCGGTCGGGAGTGGTTGCGGCACTGGGTGAATCAGGCCGAGGTCGACTCGGGTCGGCGGCCAGGGATGTCGACGGTGGATGCGCAGCGGATCGCGCAGCTCGAACGCGAGAACAAGGAGCTGCGCCGGGCGAACGACATGGCGATGACCTTCACGATACGCCCGCAAGCCCGCCTCGACGGCGGCTGGTGGCCTCAGGCCCCTCGCATCGAAGGTCGAGCGTCGTCCGGGCGATGGGTGGGCGGGTTGCCCGAGGTGGCGTCCTCTAGCCTGGTGACCATGACCCTTCCCGGCCTGGACGTCGACGCGGCGAAGCTTCGCGACGTATGCGGGCGCTACGGGGTGTCGAGACTCGAAGTCTTCGGGTCGGTTGGCCGAGGCGAAGCAAATCCCGGGAGCGACATCGATGTCCTCTACGAGCTCGCGCCGGGCGCTCGCCTCGGTTGGAACATCGAGACGCTCGCTGACGAGCTGTCGGTGCTTCTGGGTCGGCGCGTCGATCTGATCTCGCGCAATTCGCTCCACGAGCAGTTGCGTGCCCGGGTACTCGCCGAGGCGCGCCCGTTGTATGCAGCGTGATCTGCTCCTGCTCGCGGAGATGATCGAGGCGGCTGAGCGCGCCCAGTCGCTCGTCGCGGGAGCCGACCTCGCCACGGTGACCGCGGACCTCCAGCGTCGGGAAGCATTGCTCTGGAACTTCACCGTCCTCGGCGAGGCGGCGGCCCAGCTGGACGATCGCGTGACGGGGCAATTTCCCGAAGTTCCTTGGACCCAGCCGATCGGGCTTCGGAACCGCATCGTCCATGGCTACTGGTCCATCGACATGGAGATCCTGCACACCACGGCGACAGATCTCCTTCCGGGATTCGTCGAGCAGCTCCGCAGGGTCGTCGAAGCTCTGGGCGCCGACGAGGACGGCACCTGAGGCCGGTCGCGAGCGACGACTGCCCCACAGGAGCCGGCGGCACTGACCGCGCGCTGACGATCACGCCGACGACGACGTGGTGATGGCCGCGCCAGGCTCGGCGATTCCCGAAGGTCAGGCCGCCGGTGCATTTCGCGGTCCGCGTGCTGTCCGCGAATAGTCCGCGAGACGATGAGATTCGACGCCAAGCGACGCGAGACGTCGAGAGGCATAACCGCAGGTCAGGGCCATATTCGCGGTCATCGCCACCAGGCCCCTCGACCCATGTGTCACGTTGCCAAGGTGAGGGTCGCGAGCTGCCACCGTCGTCGCGGGTAGGAAGGGAACATGCGTGCATGGCAGGTTCGACATCATGGCGAGCCGCGTGACGCGCTCGTGGCCGTCGAAGTCACCCCGCCGGTTCCGGAGGCCGGGGAGGTTCGCATTCGCGTGAGCGCGGCCGCGCTGGCGCTCCCGGACGTGCTCATGTGCCGGGGGACGTACGCCCTCACGCCGGCGCCTCCGTTCACGCCAGGCCAGGAGGTCGCGGGCGTGGTGAGCGCGGTCGGTCCCGGCGTCGGGGTGGAGATCGGCAGCCGCGTCATGGCCGTCACCGCGTTCTACCGCGGCCACGGCGGGTTTGCCGACGAGGCGCTCGCGGGGGCCGTCAACACCTACCCGGCGCCCCCGTCGATGTCCGACCGGGACGCTGCGGCATTCCACATCGCGTTCCAGACCGCGTGGATCGGGCTGATGCGTCGGGGACGGCTTCAGCCGGGTGATCACCTGCTCGTGCTCGGCGCGGCCGGTGGCACCGGCGCGGCGGCGGTGCAGCTCGGCCGAGCACTCGGTGCTCGCGTGATTGCCGTCGCGGCCGGCGTAGAGAAGGTCGAGTACTGCCGTGGGCTCGGCGCCCACGTCGTGATCGATCGGCTCGTCGACGGCGTGCCCGAGACCGTCGCCGAAGCCACCGGTGGTCACGGTGTCGATCTTGTCTATGACCCGGTCGGCGGATCCGCCGGCACCGAAGCGTTGCGGTGTGTCGCCAACGGGGGTGGCCTCCTCGCCGTTGGCTTCGCGAGCGGTGAATGGCCCGACCTCGCGGTCCGCGATCTGGTCACCCGCAACTGTTCGATCATGGGCGTCTTTGCCGGTGCGTACACGCGAGACGAGCATGATGAGATGCATCGTGAGCTCCTCGCACTCGTCGATGGCGGTGACGTGAGCGTTCCCGTGCACCGCACCGTCGACTTCGACGACATCCCGGCCGCCCTCGAAGAGCTCGCCCAGGCGCGGACACTCGGACGGACGGTTGCCCTGGTGTCCGCGGCGTCTCACGACGAACGTGCTGCCCGAAGGTAGGGGTCGCCCTTCGCTCGGCTGGCGCAGTGGGTGGTGTCGTGGGCGGGGAGTGGTGTTGCCCCGTTGTCGCGCCGTGATACATCACGGCGGCTACGGCACGACCGTCACCCCCGTCTCCCGTCGCAACTCGACCTCGCGGCGCAAGGAAGCCACGCCGAGCCCGAGCAGCAGCGCGAGCACCAGCAAGGTCCGTCACCGCGTGCGGAGGTCGGCGCGAAACGAGAAGCAGACCGCGGCCATCAGCGGCGTCGAGCAAGATGCGTCAACCGCCGGCGCAGGCCTTCAGCCCGAGCTTCTTGGCGATCTTGTTGGCCTTCACGAAGGGATCTGCGTTACCCGCGAGGATGGACGGATCGGCCTCGATGCTGGCGGCGGCTTCCGACACTGCACTCAAGAACTTCTTCACATCCTTCTTCACCACACCGGGCTCGGCCAGCGCGTCGATCTCGGTAACCGCACCTTCGACCACCGGTACGAACTGGAAGGCGAACGCCTTCTGCTGCTCGGCCGAGGGCTTCTCGTTCTTGCCGAGTCCGGCGTAGAGCTCGTTCCCGACCTTGTCCAAGTCCTTGTTGACCCGCTTGCACACCGAGTTCGCCTGCTTGCGCCACTGCTGCTCCGACAGCGGCTGGGCGAGCGCGACGCTCGCGCTGAGCACGACTACTGCGACCAACGATCCGGCAACGACCACCTTGGCTCGGCTCACGACCGACTCCCCTCTCACCCGAGTACGCCGGCCTGACGGACCCGGCTCCTCCAGCAGATCATGATCGCCGCCCCGACCACCAGGAGGTCTGCACCCATCCGGAGGGTGTGCCAGCACCCCTCCCACGGTGGCCGTTGTCGACCTACTCGTCGCGACGGCGCTGTTCCCGCTGCGGCGGGCGCGAGGTGGAGGCCTCGGCTTCGCGCTGGAGCACCCGCCAGGTCCCAAGCCGCTCGGGGTCCAATGTCCCCGCAGTGACAGCTGCGACGACGGCGCAGCCGGGCTCGGTGTCGTGCCCGCAATTGGTGAACCGACACTCGAGCGCGAGGCCGTCGACGTCGGCGAAGGTGGCGTCGACGGCATCGGGGTCGGTCCAGACGCCGACCGAGCGGATACCGGGGGAGTCGATCAACACACCCCCGGTCGGTACCACGTGCAGCTCGCGAGTCGTGGTCGTGTGTCGCCCCTTGGCATCACCCTCGCGTACTGCAGCCGTCGCGGCGGTACCTTCACCGATCAGCGCGTTCACGAGGCTCGACTTTCCGGCGCCCGACTCCCCGAGCATGGTCACGGTGTGGTCGCGCACGAGTGCTCGCACCGCGTCGAGCCCGACTCCTTCGAGTGCCGACGTCACGAGCACCTCGAGGCCTGGGCTCCACTCCTCGACCTGCATCGCCATCGACTCGGCATCCCCGGCGACCGCGGCCTTGGTGAGAACGACGACCGGTCGCGCGCCTGCGTCGTGCGCGACCGCGGTGCCCCGGTGGATGCGACCGGGCTTGAGGGGTCGATCCGCCCCGCACACGAGGAGCACGACGTCGATGTTCGCGGCGAGTACCTGCTCGGTGTCGCTGCCCGACGAGCGCCGACGCAGGAGCGACGTACGGGGCAGTACTGCGGCCGGATCATCGCCCTTGGTGGCGAGCCAATCGCCGACGGTCGGCGCCGGGTCGAGCCGGCGCGAGAAGAGCGAGGCGACGACACCGTCGGGGGTCGCGAGCAACAAGCCGACCCCGTCATGGCGCACGACGCGCGCCGGACGGCAGCCCGGGTGCTCGGCGAGCAGCGCTTCCCAGCGGTCGTTCCAGCCGTACGGACCAAGAGCAGGGAATCGCATGCGAACACCTCGTCGGAGATGCACAGTCTTGTCCTCGCGGAGGCCGGCGGGGCGTACTCTCGTGTTGCTGGCAGATCGGGAATCGACGTGGAGCCTGACCCCAGGAGGCTGACGATGGACGAGATCATCGCCGCGCTTGGCGGGCAGCAAGCCGAGCTCTCCGGCTTGCTCGTCGGTCTCGACGAGTCCGGATGGCAGCGTCCGTCGCCGTGTGAGGGCTGGACGGTCGCCGACGTCGTCCTCCACCTGGCCCAGACCAACGAGCTCGCCATCGGGAGCGCGCGTGGGCGTTTCGCCGAAGCCCTCGAGGGGCTCGCGGCCGGCCTGGGGCCGGTGAGGGACAGCGACCACGGCGCCGCGCGGATGGTCGCCCGGGAGCGGGGCGGGCCACCGTCGGCGGTGCGCGACCGCTGGCAGACCGGCGCCGACGAGCTGCACCAGCTGTTGCGCACCACCGATCCGCACACGCGCGTGGTGTGGGTCGCGGGTGAGCTGTCGATCCACACGCTGGCGACGACGCGCCTCGCCGAGACGTGGATCCACACCGGCGACGTGGCCGAAGGGTTGGGGACCGACCTTGTGCCCACTGACCGGCTCCGCCACATCGCCCGCCTCGCGTGGCGCACGTTGCCGTACGCGTTCGAGCGCGCGGGCCGTGCGCTCACCGGACCGGTCGCGTTCGAGCTGCGCGGCCCGACCGGCGATCCGTGGGACTTCGTCCCCGCCGAAGAACCGCTCACGGTCATCCGGGGTGACGGCGTCGAGCTGTGCCTCGTCGCGGCGCGGCGTGCTCTCCCGGGCGACACCACCTTGCGCGGTGAAGGTCCCGACGCAGAAGCCGTGCTCGAGCTCGTGCGCACCTATGCCTGATCGAGGCGCCTGACCGTTGCCCCCGGTCTGCACCCAGGACGGCTTCGTGCGCCGTACGATCGGCACCGAATGCGTGTGTTGATGCCGCTGCCCGACCACGACTTCGACGTCACCGAGGTCGTGGTCCCGTGGAAGGTGCTGTCGGACGCCGGCCACGAGATCGTGTTCGCCACCGAGCAGGCCGGCGCGCTGCCGGCGGCCGATCCGCGCTTGTTGACCGGTGTGCTCTTCGGCCGGTTCGGCGCGGCGGACGAACCGAAGGCGTTCTACCGGGAGCTCACCGGCGCGCCGGAGTTCCGGCAGCCCGTCGCCTGGAAGGATCTCGACGTCGGCGAGTACGACGGACTCATCCTCGCGGGTGGCCACGCGCCGGGCATGCGCCAGTACCTCGGTTCGGAGGTCCTCCGGGAGCAGGTGCGAGCGTTCTGGCAGCTCGGTCGCCCCACTGGCGCGATCTGCCACGGCGTGCTCGTGCTCGCTCGCACCCACGACACGGGAACGGGTCGGAGCGTGCTCGCCGGTCGCCGTACGACGTGCCTGCCCAAGTACATGGAGCGGACCGCGTACCTCCTCACGGCGTGGCGCCTCGGTCGCTACTACCGCACCTACCCCGCGTACGTCGAGGACGAGAACTACGTGTCGGCGCGTTGGCCGGGCGACGCGTACCTCTTCGCCAAGCGTTTCCGGGCGATGCTCGAGGCGCGTGAGCGGGGGTAGCCGTCGAAGTCGATGGTGATGCTCGCCCGCGATCGGTTCGTTCCCCACTGACCCGACCCGCGCGCTCGTATCAGAGCAGGCCCTTGCGGATGAGGTCGTTCGTGGCGAACCAGCCCGGGATCGCGGGGAGGTAGCTCACTGCGACCTGATGGGAGAGCACCGCGGCTGCACCGACGGCGGGCGGCACACCGAACGCGGTCAACATACCGGCGAGCCCGACCGCGGAGACTGCGGTGCCACCGCCGGGAATGGGTACGAGCGACGCGATCGTGGAGATGCCGAGGTTGATGGCGAGCAGCGTCCAGAAGTCGACGCTCGAGCCGAACGCGTGCAGACAGGCCAGCAGCGAGCAGGCATAGAGCATCTGCGCGATGACGTTGCCGCAGATCAGCAGGGCGACGCGGCCGGGCGACTTGATCGCGCCCCAGACGCTGCGTGCCGCGCGCACGACCGGTGGGACCACCACCTTGCGGAGTCGGCGGATGCTGAAGACCAGCGTCATCGCAACGCCGATCACGAACGCGACGATGAGCGCGATGACCTCGATCTGGTTCGTGTCGATGCGGCCGAACTCGATCGAGTCGGGCGAGAGCCACAGCGCGACGAAGAACAGTCCCGCGGTGACCGCGATCTCCGAGACCGTGCTCAGGATTCCGCCGGTCGCGACGGCAGAGGGGAGATCGAGCCCGTTGCGCTGCAGAAACCGAACCTGCATCGCAGTATCGGCTGCGACGGGGATCGCGAGGTTCGAGAACGACAGCGCCGACTGGAGCTCGATGCTCGGCCAGATCGGCAGCCGGATCGGAACGTTGCCGAGGAAGGTGATGCCGAACGCGACATCGGTGCACATCCCGAGCCCAAATGCGAGCGCCACGAACCACCAGTTGGCGTTCTTCACGGTCTCCCAGAACACCTGGGGGTCGCCGACCCGGCTGAGGAGCATGCCGACGCCCAGGAGCGCGGCGACCGCCATGATCAGGCTGCGCGGGTGCACGCGGTACAGCGACCGGAGCTCCGGTGGCTTGGTACCGGTCGCTTCGGCACCGATGTTGCGCAGCTGCTCGAGCGCTACGTTGGCGTCCTTCCTTCCTCCGAGGGCGTCGTGGGTCCATCCCGAGACCGCCTGGAGTTGCAGGATCGGGAGCGCGTCGGTGACGGCCTCGGCACCCACGCCGCGGACCGCGGCGGCGACGGCGCGCTCGGATCCGACGAGCGCCGAGGTCACCGCCAATAGCTGCGCAACGTCGGCGGCTGCCTGTCGAGACCCGACGCTCGTCGACGCGTGTGCGAAGCCGACGATCGACGCCTTTCCACGGTCGACGATCACGTGATGTCCGTCGAGCTTGCCGTGCCCGATCCGGGCGTCGTGGAGCGCGTCGACCTGATGCCAGAGGTCGTCGAGGAGCGCATCGGACACCGATGAAGAATCGAGGTCTTGGAGGTTCACGCCGGGCGCGACGCGCTCGACGAGCAACGCGAGCGCGCCGGTGGTGCCGGCGAACAGCACCGAGGGCACTCGGCTGCCGGTATCACGGGCGAGGAGCGCGACGTACGCCTCGTACTCGACCTGTTGACGACGGGTGGGGAAGAGGTTCGCGGACGCGTCCTTGTAGGCGAGGAAGCGCCACACACGCGACATCAGCTGCGCGTCGGCCTCGTCGCGACCGATGGCGGTGATCCGGAGTGGGCGGTCCTTGTCGTGGGCGAGGAAGATCGCCCGCCCGAGGGGCTGGTCGGGCCCGAGGCAGAGATCCGAGACCTGGATGCCGAGCTGTTCGAGGCCGCGACCGACCTGGCCCACCGTCGGGCGCCCGGCTGGTGTGCCGAAGGCGTAGTGGACCGCCGCGGCGATGCCCCAACCCAGGATGATGGCGGCGAGAAGATCGGTGGGGAACGCTCGCCCGAGGTACATCGCCGTCAATGCGAGGACGAAGACGAGACCCTGCCCGACGCGGCGGGACGGACGGGTCAGGTGCGGAGACGCCACCGTCACCAGCGCGACCGCGACCGCGACCCGAACGAGCGGGAAACGTGGCGCGTTGGTCAGGTCGAACGTGACCCGAAACGCGTGCGCGAGGTCGGTGTTGCGCAGGAGGAACCCGCCGAGTCGCCCGATCGCCCACGCGGCGGCGGCAGCAACCGCGAGGTCGCGTGCGAGGCGCCACCGTCGGAGGAGCAGGACGGCGACGACGAGCAGACCGATGGCCCACAGGGCCATGAGGTCATAGAGGATGAGGACGAAGGTGTGCGCGTCGTCGGGGAGCGACGTGAAGACCCTGAGCACGGATCGCTCGACCGCGGTGGGGTTGTCGGCGTGCATCGCGAGCAGCACCAGCAATACCAGCGCGACCAGCACGCGGACGGCGTCGCTCGGGCGGCGCCGGGCGATCCCCTCCGGCATCGTGCGCACGGCCCGGCTTCGCAACCGCGCGAGGAAGCTCACCGGGCCAGCCTGTCAGACAAAGGTCGACTCGAGCCGAAGACCGAACTCGGGGAACGCCCCGATCACGATCGTCTGCACCGATCCCCACCCGACCCCGCCACCGACGGGATCCTCCACCCTGACCACACAGTCGCGGTGCTGATGGATGTGCCGCGCCACCTCACGGGTGTCGCACGCGTCGGAGTGGTCGCCGTCGACGTGCAGCTCGCCGCGCCACTGGCCGTGACGAGCGCCGTCGAGGCCGAAGTAGAGCCCGGTGCCGAGATGGAATCCTGTACCTGACGGGAATGGGGTGACCGAGACCGGGCGCTCGGTGCCGTCCTCGGTCACGAACGTGATCTCCCCACCCAGGAAGCGGCGGTTGGTGTCGTCGAACGCCACGTCGAAGCGCGCGTCGACGAACGGTTCCTCGGTGCCGTCGGGGTGCTCGACCCCACCCCGGACGCGGCGCGTCGGCGCACCGGGAAGGTTCGACTCCATGAAGTAGTGGAAGAGCGCGTAGCGCGAGCCGTCCGTACGTTCCATGAGCCACGGAGCCCAGCTCGTGAACGACCGGGGGTCTCGAATCCGAGCCGGCGGCTCGAGGTCCGACAGGGGATCGCCCACCTGCATGCGCACTCCCCACGAGTGATCACGCGTGCCGACCCACGCGTCGGGGGTCACCGCGACGCGCGTGTCTTCGACCTCGATCCAGCCGTCGACCACGCCGGTCTGGTGGTACCGCACGACGTCATTCACGACGCGATTGGCGTGGGGTGAGCGATGCAGCTCGCGGTCCTCCATCCGAGGCGGGACGACGCCGCGGATCGTGAGGTCGAATGCAATGGGCTGCACGTCGGTCGCGTCGAGGCGTACACGGACTGCGCCGAGCGGCTCCACGATGTCGTAGCGGAGCGGCCCGACCTCGGCGGTCATCGGGTCGGTGTGCAGCGCGCGGCTCGCGCGCACGGTCCACTGTTCGGTACCCCGTGACACGCCGCCGAACGCGTCGATGACATTTCGGTTCGTGTACTTGCCGAGCCCGAACAGCACCTGGAGCGACCCGTCACGGGCACACGCCTGGAGCCAGATCTTCTCCGTCCAGTTGACGTCGTTGGGGCCGACCGACGCGAACGTGTCGACGGTCTGGTGCAACAGGGTCTCGTCGGCAGGGACCAACGGCCCGATGGAGGGATCCATCACGCTCGCTCCGCTTCTGCCGCGCCGACAGTGAGCACCGTGGGGAGACGCTCGACACCGTTGATGAGGGTCGACTGCAGTCGTACGGGCTCGCCGGTGACCTCGTACCCGGGGAAGCGCGTGAGCAGCTCTTCGAACACGATCTTCGCTTCGAGACGGGCCAGCCCGGCACCCAGGCAGAGGTGACCACCGAACCCGAACGCAAGGTGGGCGGGATCAGGTGGGCGGGTGATGTCGAATCGATCCGCCGTAGGGCCGAACGCCGACGCGTCGCGGTTCCCGGACGCGTACAGGAGCACGACGTAGTCGCCGGCCGCGATCGCCCGACCCGCGAGTTCGGTGTCGCCCGTCGCGGTTCGAGCGAAGGCCTTGATCGGCGTGACCCAGCGGAGCATCTCCTCGACCGCGTGCGCGGCGCGCTCAGCAGGCGACTCCGCGAACCACGTGCGCTGGTCGGGATGCTCGGCGAGTGCCACCGTGCCACCGCTCACGAGGTTGCGGGTGGTCTCATTGCCGGCGACCAGCAATGACATGCAGAACACGATCAGCTCGCCGTCGGAGAGTCGCTCGCCGTCGACCTCGGCGTCGACGATCAGCTGGAGGATGTCGTCGCGGGGGCGGGCTCGATGTTCGGCGATCGCCTCGGCCAGGAAGTGCACGAACTCGCCGAGGATCTCCATGTCGGCGTGCCCCGCGTCGGCCGCCTTGATCGTCTCGTCGGACCAGGCTCGGAATTGCGCCTGACTGACGCCCTGCATCCCGAGGAGCTCGGCGATCACGAGCAGCGGTAGCGGGGCGGCGATGTGGTCCACGAAGTCGAGATCTTCGTCGGCAGGTGCGGCGTCGAAGACCTGGCGCGAGAGCTCTCGGATCCGCGGCTCGAGCCGGCCGACGGCCCTGGGCGTGAAGGCGCGGCTCACGATCTTGCGATACCGCGGGTGCTCGGGTGGATCGAGCTCGAGGATCGACGCCGCCATGGCCACGGGCGGATCGGGCACCCGCTTGGGGTCGTTGACCAGGACCCCCTTGGCGGAGCTGAAGCGAGCGGGGTCGCGGGAGATCTCGCGGATCTCGTCGTACGTGGCGACCACCCAGTGACCGTCGCGCCAGCGGTGCACCGGGTCCTCGGCGCGTAGCCAGGCGTACGCGGTCTCGACGTCGTCGAGCCACCACTGCGGATCCTCGGGGGCGATGCGGGGCGGCACCGGGAGAGTCTGGCCCAACCCGTCGTCGGCGTGGCGGGTTCCTCAGGTGGCGGGTTCCTCAGGTGGCGGGTCCCTACGATGCGGCCGTGACCGAACCTCCCTCCGAATCCGACGACGGCCTTGCCGCTCGCTTCAGCGACTGGCTCGAGCGCCAGGTAGGGGAACGTGTCTTGCTCGGGCCGCTGGTCTCGCCGACCCATGGTGGCCTCTCCAACGACACGATGTTGGTCGAGGCCGCCTGGGGTGACGGTGCGCGTCGCCTGGTCTTGCGCCTCGCACCCGGAGGCACGCCGCTGTTCCCGCGCTACGACCTCGGGCTCCAGATCTCGGTGCTCCGCGCGCTCGGCGCCCACACCGACGTGCCGGTCCCCGAGGTGCTCTGGGACGAGCCCGACCCGGAGCCGCTCGGTCGACCGTTCTACGTCATGGCACACGTCGACGGTCGCATCCCGCCCGACAACCCGGGAACCCACTTCGACGGCTGGGTGAAGGACCTCCCGGCAACCGAGCAGTCGGTCCTGCTCGACCGAACCATGTCGATGTTGGCCCGTATCCACCGTGTCGACTGGCAGGGTGCGGGCCTCGATCTCCTCGACCGCGCGGAGCACGGCCACGACCCGATCGCGCAGGAGCTCGGTGCGTGGCGCTCGTACCTCGACTGGGCGTCCGACGGTGAGCGGCTCGACGTGCTCGAGGACGCGTTCGACTGGTGTGTGGCCAACCGTCCGACCGGCGGCATCGACCGAGCGCTCGTGTGGGGTGACGCCCGCCTCGGGAACGTCATCTACGACGACGCACTCGCGCCACGCGCGGTCATCGACTGGGAGATGGCGGTGCTGGGCCCGCCCGAGCTCGACCTCGGGTGGTACCTGTTCCTCGAGCGCACCGCGCTCCAGTTCGTCGACCAGCTCCCCGGGTTCCCTGACCGCGCCGGCGTGGTGCGGCGCTACGAGCATCACCTCGGACGCGCGGTGCGCGACCTCGATTGGTACGAGGCGTGGGGCGGCATGCGTGCAGCCTGCATCCAGGTCCGTCTCGGACGGATCCTGTTCGAGCTCGGCGTGATCGACGACGAGCGCTACCGCCAGCGCAACCCCGTCACGAAGGCACTCCGCGGGCTCGTCGGGTAGCGGCTTCGGCATCGCTGCCTCGGCACGGAGTTGTCGTACCCCCCTGTCATGGTGGAGGCATGAGGTTCAAGGAGATCGCCGAGGAGCTACGACAGATCGTGGGTGGCCTCGACGCGGATTGCATCGAGGGTCGCGACGCACTGCGGCTTGTTCGGGATGCCGCGGACATCGCCACGCTGGGCGCGACGGCGGCCGCGCTGCTCGCGCAACGCTGCGTGGAGACTGGGGTGTGGGCGACCGACAGGGCGGCACGTGCGCCCTCCGTCACGCCGGCAGAGTGGTTCGCCGACGTGACCGACTCGGGGATCGGCGTGGCGCGTGACGCACTCGCGGTGGCCGAGGCGCTTCCTTCGTGCGGGGCCACCGATGAGGCGTTGCGTTCGGGAACGCTTTCGCTGACTGCGGCGCGTGAGGCCACGGCTGCTGCTGCGGCCGGCGGTGAAGTTGCCGAGCGTCGGGTGCTGGCGACGGCGCA
>JALHSW010000221.1 GCA_022865365.1 Acidimicrobiia bacterium
CGCCGCACGAGCTCTGGTAGGCGCCGGTGCCGGTGTACACCGCGACCGAGCGAGGCCCGTACCGATCGATCGTCGCGTTGACTCGGTCGGCGATGTCGTCGAGCGCCGTCGTCGATGGGATCCGTTCGAAGTGCCCGTCGGTGGCACGGCGAAACGATCCATCGAGCCGGTCCGGATGATGGATCTGGTCGGGGAGCTGGCGACCCTTGATGCAGGTGTAGCCCTCGAAGAGCGGGTCGTCGGCGACGCCCCGCACACCAACGACGCGGCCCGCGTCCACGTCCACATCGATCGGGCACGCGGCATGACAGATGCGGCAGAACGAACGGGTGGTGTGCACCTCAGACCCCCCTGCGGCCGGCTTCACGCATCATGTCAGCCTCGCCGCCCGAGAACATCCCGGGTCCGCCGCCACTGGTCTGACCGGCGTCGGCGACGAGGCAGTGGCCCGACACGTACGCGGCCTCGTCGCTCGCGAGGAACACCGCAGCGGCGGCGATGTCTCCGGGTACACCCCCGCGTCCGATGGGCGAGACCGACTCGATGAAGTCGTGCGCGGCGTCGACGGCATCGGGATCGCCGTGGATCGCCGCCGCGGTCATCGGGGTGGCGATGTTGCCCGCGGCGATGGCGTTGACGCGGATCCCGTACTGACCCAGCTCGGAGGCAGCCGAACGGGTGAGGCCGATCACCGCGTGCTTCGCGGCGGTGTACGCGTGGGGACCGAGCCCGCCGACGAGCCCCGCGGTGCTCGACATGCTCAGGATCACCCCCGAGCGCTGCGGGATCATCACCCGCGCGCCGTGCTTCATGCCGAGGAAGACGCCGCGTAGCAGCACCGCGATCGTCGCGTCCCACGCCTCGACCGATGTCGTGGCGATCGGACCGATGGCCCCGACGATGCCTGCGTTGTTGAAGACCACATCGAGACGGCCGAACTCCGCAACCGCAAAGTCGACCGCGGCGGCGACGTCGGCCTCGACGGACACGTCGGCAGTGGTGAAGCGGATGGCATCACCGAGATCCTGGGCCAGGACCTCACCCGGCTCGGCCTGGAGATCCGCCACGACACAGACCGCGCCCTCGGCCACGAAGCGACGAACGGTCGCCTCGCCGATCCCGCTCGCTCCCCCGGTGACGAAAGCGACCTTGCCGTCGAGCCGCTTGCTCGACCCGCGATCCGAATCCCCCACGGGAGTCACGCTAGTAGCGTCCGCGTCCGGCCGAGGAGGGTCTCCTATGAACGATCTCGACGCGATCCGTGAGCTCGTGCACCGCTCGGCCGACGCGGTCTGTCGACGTGACGCCGAGGGGTGGGGCGCGACCTGGGCGTCCGACGGCATCTGGGACCTCGGCGGTGGCGCGGTCGAGGGACGCGACGCGGTCGTCGCCTCCTGGGTCGAGGCGATGCGCAGTTTCGACGCGGTCGTCCAGACGGTCCTCAACGGCTTCGCGACCGGTACCGGAGACCACGGCACCGGACGCTGGTACCTCCAGGAGCACCTGCAGTACGCGGGCGGCGAGCCCGGGATGCTCCTCGCCGCCTACGACGACGAGTACGCGCGC
>JALHSW010000222.1 GCA_022865365.1 Acidimicrobiia bacterium
ACGCCCTTCGCGTGGGCCAGGTCACTCAGCTCGGCCAAGCGCTTCGCGCTCGGTTCGGCGTCAGGCGAGAGTCCCGTGATCCCCTCCTGGCGCAAGCCGTAGCGCGCGGCGAGGTGCCCGAACGCCTCGTGCGACGTAACGAGGAGGTAGCGGTCACATTGGGCGAGCCCCGTGCGGTGCTCGGTGTCCAGACCGTCGAGCTCCGCGTGCAGCCGCGCCGCGTTGGCCGCGAACGCACGAGCGTGCGCGGGGTCGACTTTGGTGAGCGCGACCCGCACCTCATCGACAATGCGTCCCATCAGGGTCGGGTCGAGCCACACGTGGGGATCGCCGGCCCTCGCCGATGGTTTGCCCGCGCCGGCGATCGAGAGGCGATCGAGGACCTCGACCGTTCCGCGGTCGCGATCACGGGCGACCTTCTCCACCGCGGGTTGGAACCCCCTGCCCATCACCACGACCAGTCCGGCGTCCTGGAGCGCGTCCACCGAGTCGGGCGTGAGCTCGAGGTCGTGGGGCTCGACCCCCGGGGGCGTGAGGTTGGTGACGTCGACGAACTTCCCGCCGACCATCGACGCCGCGTAGGCCAGCGGGAAGAACGCGGCGACCACGTCGGTGCGCTCGGGCGGCCTCGCGGCCGCGGTGCCTGCGACGACCCCGATCGACCCGAGAAGCAGGGCTGCCACCACCGCGGCGCCGAACGCGGGACGGACGAGCACGGAGCCGTTCATATAAGAATCAATCTTATTATGGTTCCCCCTTTGGCGCCACTCCGGCGTACCCTGGACGGGTGCCCGGTTCCGTTCTCGCCGCCGACGACGTGACCTTCGGCTACGGATCCGAGCTCGTGGTCGACCATGTCTCGTTCTCGATCCGAGCCGGCGAGTTCGCCGCCCTCGTGGGACCGAACGGCTCGGGGAAGTCGACGCTGCTCCGCCTGCTCCTCGGCCTGCTGTGCCCCGACGCCGGTACCGTGCGCTGCCTCGAATCCGACCCGCGCCGTCTCACCGACCGGGGTCGGGTCGGCTACGTCCCCCAGCGCCACACCCTGGCCCCCGACCTTCCGGCGACCGTCGAGGAGGTCGTCGCCACAGGACGACTCGCCCGACGCGGCTGGTGGCGACCCGCGAACCCGACCGATCGCGCCGCCGTTGACCACGCACTCGAGTCGGTCGCGCTCGACCACCTGCGAAGCCGACCCGTACGCGAGCTCTCGGGCGGCCAGCAGCAACGGGTGCTCATCGCCAAGGCCTTCGCGAGCGAACCCGAGCTCCTCGTGCTCGACGAACCGATCGCGGGCGTCGACATCGAATCCCAACAGCTGTTCCGCGACTCGCTCGTGCACCTCGTTCGCGAGCACGCCGCCGCGGTGCTCCTCGTGTCGCACGAGCTGGGTGCGGTCGCCGACGACCTCGATCGGGTCATCGTCATGAAGCGCCGCATCGTGTTCGACGGGCCGCCCGCCGACCTCACCGCCACCGGGGTGAGCCTCGGCGTGCACCGCGACGACCTCCCGCTCTGGCTCGAGGGCCTCGGATGACGCTGCTCTCCGTGCTCGACCTCCCCTGGCCGTTCGAACGCGACTACATGCAGCTCGCGCTCTGGGCCGGGCTCATCATCGGTGCGTGCGCACCGCTCATCGGCGTGTTCCTGGTGCAGAAGCGCATGTCCCTCATGGGCGACGGGATCGGGCACATGGCGTTCGCCGGCGTCGCGGCCGGCCTGCTCCTCGAGATCTGGCCGATCTGGAGCGCGCTGGTCGTCGCGGTCGCCGGCGCGCTCGCGATCGAGTGGCTGCGCACGCGCGGACGGGCGACCGGTGACCTCGCGCTCGCGTTGTTCTTCTACGGCGGGATCGCGCTCGGCGTCGTGCTCGTCAGCCGAACGGGTGGCGGCAGCGTGAACGTCATCCCGTATCTGTTCGGCTCGATCCTGACCGTGAGCCCCGGAGACGTGCGAGTGGTCGCCGTGCTGGGCGTCGTGATCGTGCTGGCGATGTTGCTGTTCGGACGCGCCCTGTTCGCGATCGTGCTCGACGAGGAGTCGGCCCGGGTCGCGGGGATCCCGGTCGACGCGACCAACGCGCTCCTCTCGGTGCTGACAGCGGTCACGGTCGTCGCGGCGATGCGGGTGGTCGGCGTGCTGCTGATCGCCGCGCTGATGGTGCTCCCGGTCGCGGGCAGCCGGC
>JALHSW010000223.1 GCA_022865365.1 Acidimicrobiia bacterium
CGAGATCCTCGCCGAGGTCGAGGACCACCTCCTCGAAGCCACGGAGGTATTCGAGCGCAATGGGCGCGATCCCCTCGCGGCCGAGCTGCAGGCCCTCGCGCAGTTCGGGACCCCGTCGCTGGTCTCCCAGGCTCTGATCACCGAAGCACGAAAGGGGGCCGCCGTGCCCACCACCTTCACCCGCCGCGCCGGCATCGCCGCGATCTTGGTCCCGATCTTCGCGATCGTCGGCCAGACCATCAACATCACCATCAAACGCGGCTTCGTCCACGGGATCGGCGTGACCCTGCTCGCGCTCATCGTCCCGCTGCTGGGCGTCACTGTCGTCGGGTTGTTCAGACGCCACCGTGGTGCACTCCACGGGTGGGGTGTCGCCGCCGCCGTCCTCTTCCTCGCCTCACCGTTCCTCGCGGTACCCGCCGGGTGGGGTGCCGGGTACGTCTTCGTCGTGATCCTCATGATCGCGAGCGCAGTCCTCGCCATCGGGATGCTCCGAGCCCACGTCCTGCCCCGACTCCCGATCATCCTGTTCGGCTTCGCGGGCTCCGTCGGCCTCATCGCCGTCATCGTGGCTGAGGCTGCCGGCGCGGACAACGGCGCCCCGATCCTCTGGGGCGTCGAACCCATCGAGATCGGCATCGCAACCACAACCATCGGGTTGGCCTGGCTCGGCTGGACCATGGCCCGTGAGCACGCACTCGACATGCCACCCACCGCCAGACCCCTCGCGGTGACCTGACGGACGTGACCCTGCGACGGCGCCGCCTCGAAGCCACCCTCGTCGCGTCACTCGCGCTCGTCATCTTCGCCATCTCCCCGGCCGACTCCTCGACCGAGAACGGTACGGATGTTGCGTTGGACCGTGCAGTGATCCGAGCGCTCGACGCGTCGGGAGCCGACTCCGTGTCGGCTGCGGTCTTGTATCCCGACGGCCACTCATGGGCCGGAGCAGCTGGCATCGTCGACACGCGGACCCATCGACGCGCGGCTCCTTCCGTTCCCTACGCCGTGGCCAGTATCACGAAGATGTTCGTCGCCACCGTCGCCATGCAACTCGTGGACGACGGGGTGCTCGCGCTCGACGAACCGGTGCCCCGCTGGATCCCGCAACTGCGCGGTGCCGACCGGATCACGCTGCGGCAGCTGCTCGGCCACACCAGCGGACTCGCCGAGACCCCACCGGTCGATGATCTCAGCTATCACTGGACGCCCGACGAGTCGTTCGCGCACGTCCCGGAGCCGCAATGCGAGCCGGGCGCGTGCTTCGCTTACGTCGACACGAACTACGTCGCGACCGGTCAGGTGATCGCGGCCGCGACCGGGCAACCGATCGAGGCCGAGGTCCGGGAGCGCATCCTCGAACCGTTGCACCTGGACCACACCTGGCTCCAAGGCTTCGAGCGGGCACGCGGCAACGTCGCACCCGCCCAGTTGGCGAACCAGAGCTTCGACGACCCGGAAGGCAATGCCCCGTCCACCGAGTTCGTCACACGAATCGGCGCGGCGGGCGCGCTCGCCGCGACCTCGAGCGACCTCGCAACCTTCGGCGATGCCCTCTTCCGCGGGAGGATCGTTGGCACCGAGGCGCTCAGCACGATGACCGACGTGGCGCCCTCGACACCACTCCCGTGTCCAGATGAGCATCGTTGCCCGCCGGCCTACGGCCTCGGCGTCAGCGTCGAGGTCCTGAAAGGCTGGCGGACCTGGGGCCACAGCGGTTCGACCGGATCGCTCGTCGCGTACTTCCCCGAGCAACAAGTGACCGTCGCAGTCGTGACGAACGGTGGTGGCGATCCATACGCGGCCGCGACCGAGATCGCTGCTGCGACCCCTTCGCTCCCGACCCGAAGCGACCTGTTCACCGTGGACGCCGACGGTACGCGGGCACGCCGAATCCCCCACACCCACGGCGAGCGGTCCGGCGCGGCCGTCTCGCCCGACGGCACGAAGCTCGCCTTCACCCGCTCGGTCGGCCCAAAGGCCGAGCTGGTGGTCGCCCGTATCGACGGCTCCGACCCTCAGGTCGTCGTCGACGGCCTCCCTGAGCCCGGGAACCCGGCGTGGTCACCGGACGGCACCCGGCTCGCGTTCGCGTCCTTCCGGAAGGACGGACCCAGGATCTACGTCGTCGACGCGGACGGGGCGCACCGCCGCCTCGTGGCCCGAGGGGCCGAGCGCGGCGCAGGGCCGCGGTTCTCGCCGGACGGCAGCCTCCTCGCGTACCACGTCTACCTCGGGAACGACATGGAGATCCGGCTCATCCGCCCCGACGGCACTGGCATGCGGAGCGTCGTGAGCGTCCCGATCCGCGGGCGCTGGATGGGTTACGCGCGCTGGTCACCCGACGGAACGAGGCTCGCATTCACGGGCGCCGACGGTGGCGACACCGACGTCCAGGTCGTCGCGCTCGACGGTTCGAACCTGGTTACGCTCACCGCCGACCACGTTCCCGAGGCGGAGGTGGCGTGGTCGCCGGACGGACGGATCGCGTTCTCCCGTCTGGCCGACATCTTCGTCATGGACCCCGACACTCCCGATGCGCTCCAGCAGGTCACCGACACACCGAGCGACGAATGGGGCCTCGACTGGCTACCCGACGGGCGCCGGATCGTCTACACCGGCCGAAGATGACCTGACCCATGGCCAAGATCGTCGTGTACTCGATGGCGTACCGCGGTGATGTCTTCCCATTCGTGCCGATCGCTTCCGAGCTCGCTCGTCGCGGACATTCCGTCACGTTCGTCGGCCCCGAGGAGCTACGCGACGAGTTCCGATCCGAGCCGTTCGCGTTCCGCGATGGTGACTGCGGCGACCTGACGCCGACGAGGCTCGATGCCCATGGCAACTACGTACGCCGATGGGGGCGGGTGCTGTCCGGGGGGATGCTGCTCCGGCTCTACTTCGGCCGACTAACCATCCCCCGTCTCCCGGAGCTGTTCACCGCGATCGACGACGCCATGGAGGGTGCCGATCTCCTCGTTTCGCACCCGGCGGCATCCCTCGTCGGCCGCATGGCGTGCGAACGGCGCGGTGTGCCCTGGGTCGTCGGCGACCTCTTCCCGATGCTCACGCCGACGCGGACGCGCGCGCCTGCGATGCTCCGGATCCCGCCACCACGAGGACCGATCTCCCGCGCCGTCGTCGACGCGGCATGGCACGTCGCAAGCTCCCCCCTCGCACGCTGGCTGTCTAGCGAGCGCGACTTCGCAGCGTTCCGCGCCTCGCTCGGCCTCGACACACCACGGGGCTACGGCGTGCACGGTCGACTCTCACCGCATCAGAATGTGGTCCTGGTTTCGCCGGAGTACTTCCCACCGGCACCGGACTGGCCCGAGAACTACCGGGTGACCGGCTTCGTGCACTGGACGGCGTCCCGGAACAGCCTGCCGCGTGACGTGGAGGACTACCTCGCGGCCGGAGACCCGCCGGTCGTCGTCAGCCTCGGGACCAGCGCCGCAGGTGCCGATCCCTCGATGTTCAAGGAGGTCGCGAGAGCCCTCGATCAGCTCGGACTGCGCGGCCTGTTCCTAACGTCGATGCCCGGGCGAGACGCCGGGCTCCCCGAAGCCGCCACTTGGGCGTACGTACCACTCGAGCCGTTGTTGCCCCGTTGTCGCGCCATCGTGCACAGCGGAGCGCACGGTACGAATGCTCTCGCGTTGGCCGCCGGTGTCCCCTCGGTGGTGCTCCCCCAGCTCTTCGACCAGGCGTGGCACGGGCGCCGCCAAGAGGAGCTCGGCACGGGAGTGGTACTCGGTCGCCGTCGATCACCGGCTGCGATTCGATCTGCGCTGCAGATCGCGCTCGACGACCAGCACCACACCACAGCTCGCGAGTACTCTCGACGCCTGGCAGAAGAGGACGGACTGCGCGTGGCCTGCGACGAAATCCAAACAGTGCTCGACCGCTGACATCGCACTGCTCCGCGCGTTCGCGCGTGCTCTTCCCGCCACGCCTACCCGCATCCCTACCATCCCCGATACTGGACGGACTCAGTCGGACGACAATGAGCGCGGCGCCATCCCTCCTTTCAGTGGTCTCCTTCCGCCGGGTACCTCCACTGCGTGCCGTTGCGTCCTGGACAGTCAGCCGCCGAACGCCCGCGAGAACGACTTGAGCTGGAGTGGTTCCCAGACTCGAGGTGGCTCCTCTTCACGAGTCGGATGATCAATACCGAGGCACCGCGATGACCGGAAGTGCTGTGCTCGTCCATGGGGCTTGGTCGAACCCCGACGAGTGGTGCTTCGTCGAGGAAGGTCTGCGCGTCGCCGGCGTCGAGGTGTTCGCCGTCGATCTCCCCTCCCACCGA
>JALHSW010000224.1 GCA_022865365.1 Acidimicrobiia bacterium
CCCGCGTTGCGTTAGAGGACGGGGAGCTTGTCGGCGACGCGGCCGAGGGAGCGCTTGGGGTTCGGACCTCGCTTCGCGACGTACGCCTCACGCATCTGCGTGCTGCGGTGGACCGGGTCCTTGTCGAACTGCGGGATCACGTGCTTGCCGAACGTCTCCACCGCCTCGACCGCGACCTCGATCGGCATCGTGCTCGAGAGCATCCCGAAGCAGACCTGGTCGGCGCCGGCACCCTCGTACTCCTTCACGGCCTTGATCACCTCGTCGGGTGTGCCAGTCATGACGAGGCGAGCCTTGATCGCCTCTTCGATGGAGGTGGGAGTCGGGTCGGGGATGAGGTTGGGCCATGCCGGGATGCCGTCGGGACGGGGGAACGTGTCGAGGTAGTGGAACACGAGGGTGTTCTGGAATCCCGACGTCATGTTGCACGAGATGTCGCGGGCGCGCTGGCCGTCTTCCAAGCACAGCATCTGACTCGTCACCATGATGTTGTCGTTCACGTAGTCGCCGACCGGCTCGGCCTTGTCGATGTTGTTCTTGTAGACCTCGATCAGCGGCTTGAGCGTCTCGGGTGAGCCGGTGGTGAAGCACAGGACCCCGAGACCCAGGCGTGCGGCCTTCTCGAACGTGCCGGGGTTCCCGGCCGCGATCCACATCGGCGGGTGCGGGTCAGAGAAGGGCTTGGGGAGCACGTTGCGCGGCGGCATCGAGAAGTACTTGCCGTCGAAGCTGTACTCGTTCTGGGACCACATCTTCTTGAACTCGGGCAGGACCTCGTCGACCATCTTCTTGGTGTCCTCGGGGTCGGTGATCCCGAACCCGCGCTGCTCGGTCGTCGACGATCCGCGCCCGACGCCGAACTCGAAGCGTCCGTTGGAGAGGTGGTCGAGCATCGCGACCTTCTCGGCCACCTTGGCGGGCGGCGAGACGGGCGGCGTGATGTTGAAGATGCCGCTCCCGAGGTGGATGCGCTCGGTGACGCCGGCGAGGTAGCCGAGGAACGCCTCGCTCGCGGAGAGGTGCGAGTACTCGGTGAGGAAGTGGTGCTCGGTCGCCCATGTGTACTTGAAGCCGGCCTTGTCGGCCGCGACCGTCCACGCGATCTCGTTCTTCAGCCGCTGGGCCTCGACGGACCACTGGTCGTCGACCTTCTCGTAGGCCTGGTGCGGCGTGTAGAGGCTGTTGAAGAGCGAGAACTCCATCGATGCTCCTGAGAGGTGGGCCGGGCTCCGGCGTGCAGTCGGCGCAGAGTACCGAACCCCGGAGCAAAGTGCAACACGTTCTAGTTTCGAGGTCCTAGTTTCGAGGTCCTAGTTTCGATGTCCTGGCTTCGAGTTCTCGGCAGTCGCCGCTCGCTTGGCCTTGAGCCAGCCCTTGATCATCTGGCCGAACTCGACGGGGTTGTACATGTCCTCCTCGTAGGAGAACTGCCCGTCGCCGGCGTAGTGCAGCATCGTCCAGTTGTACTCCCGGTGATCGCTGCCGTCGCCGGGGTCGTCCATGACGTTCGCGACCTGGCAGAGCACCCAGCCCCGTGCCTCGTCGATGACGTACCAGTCGATCGGGAACGAGCTCATGTCGTCGTTGATCGGCTCCGCCATGCAGGCCTGGATCCAGTCGTAGATGGCCGTGCGCCCGTGCATCCGCCCGTAGTGGTGCTCGTAGTACTCGGCGTCCTCGGTGAAGCACTCCGACCACTCCCGCCAGTCACCGCTGGCTCCGGCCGCGGCGGCGGTCTCCTGGAAGTGCGTGAACGCGGCCTCGATCTCATCCCGCTCGAACCCGCCCATTGCTCCCCCTCATGCCGACGTAGTGCAACGCGTTCTAGCATCAGCAGCCCGACCCGTCGAGGGCACCGCACTCGGAATCGGCCGGGGCCCAGGAAGGCAGAGGCACGTGACGAACGATCGGCGCGTGCTCGTCGTGTTCATCGGGCTGATGCTCGGGAACGCGATGGCGGCGCTCGATTCGACCCTCGTCGCGACCGCGTTGCCCACGATCGTCGGCGACCTCGGCGGACTGCGCGACCTCTCGTGGGTTGCCACGGCCTACCTGCTCACCGGGATGGCGAGCGGCCCGCTCTACGGCAAGCTCGGCGACCTCTACGGACGCAAGCGCCTGTTCCTCTTCGCGGTCGTCATCTTCCTCGTCGCGTCCGCGCTCTGTGGCACCGCGCAGTCGATGACCCAGCTCATCGGGTTCCGCGCGCTGCAGGGCGTCGGCGCCGGCGGGTTGATCGCCCTCCCGATGGCGATGCTCGCCGATCTCGTCCCCGCACGTGACCTCGGGAAGTGGATCGGCTACTCGGGCTTCGTGTTCGCGCTCTCGAGCGTCGCCGGCCCGCTCTTCGGCGGGCTGTTCTCGCAGCACCTGTCGTGGCGCTGGGCCTTCCTCGTGAACATCCCGATCGGGGTGATCTCGTTGCTGATCGTGAGCAGGAAGCTGCACCTCCCACGCAAGGTCACCGAGCACCGCATCGACTATCTGGGGGCCGCGCTCATGGTCACCGGCGTGACGTGCATCGTGTTCCTCACGAGCTGGGGAGGCTCGCGCGAAGACTGGGACTCGCCCGTCATCATCGGGCTGGGTTTGGTCGCCGCGGCCTCACTGCTCGCACTCGTGATCTGGGAGCGGCACGCCTCGGAGCCGATCCTGCCGCCCCGGCTCTTCCGGATCTCGATCGCGCGCGTGACGCTCGCGCTCAACGCCGCCACCGGCTTGCTGTTCTTCGCGGGGCTTTACTTCCTCTCCGCGTTCTTGCAGCTCGTCGACGGCATCGACCCGACCGAGTCCGGTCTCTACCTCATCCCGCTCATGGGCTCGACCGTGATCGGGACGATGATCGTCGGACGGTTGATCGACCGGTCGCGAAAGTACCGGCGATATCCGATCGCGGGCACGATCATCGTGCTCGTCGCGCTCGGGCTCCTCGTTCGCCTCGACGCGGCCAGCAGCCCGGCGGAGGTGGTGCTCGGTGCCGCTGTCCTCGGGTTCGGCCTCGGCCTCGTGATGCAGGTGCTGATCCTGGCGATCCAGAATGCGGTGGAGCTGCGTGACATCGGCGTCGCGACATCGATGTCGATGTTCTCGCGACAGTTTGGGGCAGCCGTCGGGCTGGCGCTGCTCGGGAGCGTCTTCAACTCGCGGCTCTCGCACTGGATCGGAGCGCTGGTGCCCAAGAGTGCCCACGTCGATCCGGCCACGCTTCGAGGTCGCCCGGAGACGCTCGCCGGACTCACGCCGGCCCTGCGCGAGACCGTGGCCGACGCGTTCGCGCGTTCGCTGCACACGGTCTTCCTTGTCTGCGTGCCAGTTGGGATCATCGCCTTCGTGCTCGCACTCCTGCTCCGCGAGATCCCGTTGCGGGAGCATGCGTTGGCCGACGAAGCGCTCGGAGAGCACGCAATCGTGGAGACTGCAGGCGACGATCTCGCGATCGCACTGGAAGGGGCCGTGCTCGCCACCGGCGTGGTGGGGAGCGGAGCGTCCGAGAGAGCCGGAGTGGGAGTGCCACCACCATGAGGGTCTCGGTGGGGCTACCGACGCACCGCATCGACCGGTTCGACGAGCTGGCGAGCGCGGCCGCGATCGGCGAGCTGGCCGAGGCGGCCGAGGAGGCGGGGTTCGACGGCGCGTTCGTGACGGAGCACCCGTTTCCCGACGACCGCTGGCTCGCCAAGGGAGGCCATCACTCGCTCGACCCGTTCGTGGCCCTGGCATTCGCTGCGGCGGCCACGACCAGCCTCCGGCTCCAGACGAACCTGTGCATCGCCGCGTACCGCAACCCGTTCCTGCTCGCGAAGTCGGTCGCGACACTCGACGCGCTCTCCGGCGGACGCATGATCCTCGGGATCGGGACCGGGTACCTCGAGGGCGAGTTCGCCGCGCTCGGCTCGCCGTTCGACGAGCGCAACGACCGCACCGACGAGGCGATCCGTGCGATGCGAGCCGCGTGGACCGGTGAGAGCGTCGAGATGAAGGGTGAGCACTTCTTGGCCGCGGGCAACACGATGCTGCCGGCGCCGGCGCAACCGGGCGGTCCGCCGATCTGGATCGGAGGCAACGCCAAGCGCGCGATCCGCCGCGCCGTCGAGCTGGCGGACGGGTGGGTGCCCATGCCCAACCCGGCGCGATCGGCTGCCCGTCGGCGGACGCCGGCGCTGGAGACGCTCGAAGATCTGCACACCCGGATCCAGGAAGCCCATGCGGTTTCGGCTGCAGCCGGCCGCGCCGCGCCGCTCGAGATCGTCTTCATGCCGCTCGGCCTCGACATGTTCACGAACGCGCCAGTCGTCCCCGATGCGGTCATCGAGAGCATCCAGGCGCTCGCGGCCGTCGGTGTCACATACGTGACGACGAGCGTGCCCGGCGAGACGCGGGCGGAGGTGCTCGCCAACCTTGCGATCTTCCGCGACGCGATCATTCCCGCGGTGCGCGGCCTGGAGGGGAAGACCGGCTGACGGACGCTAAGGCCTTGTCTCCGGCGTGATCTCCTCGAAGAACATCGTCTTCAACATCGGGTCGAGCTCGAGCAGGTCGGTGTTGACGGTGATTCGCCCGTCGCCGAACCCCTGCGCGTTCGCGTCGGCGAGGTCCTGCCAGCTCTCCACCTCGACCTCGTAGAGCGCGAGGTACCGGCGACCGGCCGCGTCGTCGCCGGGCATCAGCTGCGTGTCGGCGAGCTTGAAGCGACGGGCCGACTTCACGCCGGGCAGCGCGAGCACCTCGCGCATGTGCACGTAGTCGTACCAGCGGTTGTACTCGGCGTCGACGTCGTCGCTCACGGGGTTCGAGAGGGCGAGGAAGAGTCCCTTGGGCATCGTGGTTCCTTTCGGTCGGCCCCGTTCCCGGGGCGGTCGGATCGTCAAATCGTGGTCGCGCCGCCGTTGATTCCGAGAACCTGGCCGGTGATCCACGCGGCGGAGTCGGAGGTGAGGAAGCACACCGCCCCGGCGACGTCGTCCGGGGTTCCCAGGCGCGCGGTCGGCCAGGGTGGGCGGCGGTTGTCGTCGGGACCGGTCGCCATGAGTCCGAGCGCCACCGAGTTCACGGTGACGCCGGTGCCGATGAGCTCGGTCGCGAGGTGGCGCGAGAAGCCGAGCGCGCCCGCCTTGCCCGCCCCGTAGAGCGAGATGCCCGACGGCAGGCCGACGCGGCCGCCCTCGGACGAGATCGTGATGATCCGGCCCCAACCTCGATCGCACATCCCATCGAGGACGGCCTTGCACCCGTGCAGCACGCCGTAGAGGTTGAGCCGGATGAACTTGTCCCAGTCTTCGACCGGTGTGTCGCGGAAGCTGCGGGGCACGAATCCCTCCGCGGGGACGCCGGCGTTGTTGACGAGCACGTCGACGGGCCCGAGGGTCGCGCCGATGTCGGCGACCATGGCGCGCATCGCCTCGAGGTCGGTGACGTCGGCGGTGAAGGGCGCAGCGGCGCCGTCGGAGCTCGTGAGCTCGGCTGCTACTCGCTCGGCTCGATCGGCGTGGAAGTCGTTCACGGCGACCGTCGCACCCTCAGCGGCCAGCGCCCGGGCGATGCCTGCGCCCACACCCTGGCCCGCGCCGGTGACGAGCGCGACCCGTCCCGAGAGGTCGGAGCTCATGATGCGGCCTGCTCGGTGCGAAAGCCCGACACGATCGCTTCGAGCGTGGCGCGACTGGCGTCGTAGGGCATCGACAGCCCGACGCGGTCGACGGTGTCGCCATAGCGCGCGTGCAACAGCGCCGCGATCTCTTCGGGGGCACCGCGGACCGCGATCGTGTCAAGTACCTCGTCGGGGATCACACCGGCGATCTCATCCCATCGCCCCTGCTTGGTGAGCGCGTTGAGCTCGGTCTGGAGATCTCCCCAACCGTGTGCGTCGAGCGTGACGCGGTACGCGGGCGTGGAGCCGTAGAAACCCAGAAGTCCCCGCACATGCGTGATCGCCGTCTCCATCTCCTCGTCGGTGCTGCCGGTGCAGACGATGGGCGTGGCCGACACCGTGAACTCGCGACGCTGACGGCCGGTCCGGGCGAGGCCTTCGTCGACGGCGCGCGCGACGTGCTCGAGGACGAACTTCCCGGTGTGGAACGGGTGCACGAGGAGACCGTCACCGACCTCGGCTGCGCACGCGGTCATCTTCGGCCCCAGACCGGCCACCCAGACGGGTGGCGGCCCGCTCGGGTTCGGCCCGGGATCGAAGAAGGGGGTCATGAGCGTGTGGCGGTAGATCTCGCCGCGGAAGTCCAGCGGCGTCCCATCGCCCCACGCCGCCTGGACGGCCTTGATCGCCTGCACCATCTCGCGCATCCGGGCGACGGGTCGGCTCCATGTCATCGAGAACCGGTGCTCGATGTGGGGGCGGATCTGGGAACCGAGGCCGAGCACGAAACGGCCTTGCGCCGCGTGCTGGATGTCGTTGGCCATCTGGGCGAGGTCCATCGGACTGCGAGCGAACGCGACCGCGATGTTGGTGAACAGCGTCGGCCGCGCGGTGTGCTCCGCCGCGAGCAGGAGTGGAAAGAACGGTTCGTGCGGACCTTCAGCGGTGTAGAGCCCGTCGAACCCGATCGTCTCGAGGTCGTGGGCGAGGTCGCCGGCGGCGGGGAGATCGCCGCGCAAGTAGTGGTCGATCAGCATGAGTCGCGGGACGATAGCCTGCCGCCCCGCGAAGCCCTGCCCGGCGGACCGCGGACGAGCTCAGCTGTTCACGAAGGTCACGACGAGCCCGGCGCCTGCGAGCGCCACCGTCCCGATCGACACGGCGAGCAGCTCACCCGGGCGACGCGGCTGGGCTTCGTCGCGCCGATGGTGGGCGAGTCGCCATCCGAGGATGCCCACGGCCCATCCGAATCCCGCGACCGCGAGCAGCGCGAGTGCGGCCAGATCCCCTGCGGCCGGGTTGCCGCTCCAGACGCGACGCACGAGGATCGCGAAGGCCCCGAGCAGCGCGATGCCGCTGCGGGTCCACGCGAGGTCGGTGCGTTCCTCGGCGAGACCGGGGGGCTCGGGCATCTATCCCACGATCGCGACGACGGTGGCGATCGCGGCGACGATCGCGATGCCGACGGCCAGCACGAGCGTCATCCGCGACGGCGGCAGCGGCTGGCCCAAGCGCATCGCGCGCTGGTTCGCGTCCCAATGCCGGTAGCTCGCGAGCTCGAGCGACGCTCCGAGCAAGATCAACGGGATCCCGATGAGACGGCGGCCGAACTCGATGTCGAACTTCGGGAGAAGCTGGGTCGCCGCGATGCCGGTAACGACGAGTGCGAGCGAGGTTCGGCTCCAGGCGAGAAACGTACGCTCGTTGGCGTAGGTGAAGCGCACGTCGGGCTCGGTGCCGACCTCGTGCAGTGGCTTGGCGCGGCGGAATCGCTCGAGCACGTCAGAACACCTGGGTGTCGGCGGGTTCGTCGACGACGGGGTTCTCGATCGCACCCACGCCGTCGATCTCGATCCGGACAGTGTCGCCGGCCCGCAGGAACACGGGCGGTTGGCGGGCGAAGCCGACTCCGGCCGGCGTGCCCGTCGAGACGACATCGCCGGGTTCGAGGGTGAACGCCGTCGAGAGCGTCGCGATCTGGTCCGAGCACCCGAAGATCATCTCCGAGGTCGACGCGTCCTGCATCGTCTCCCCGTTGAGCAGCGTGCGGATGCGAAGGTCCTGGGGGTCGCCGACCTCGTCGGAGGTCGTGATCCACGGCCCGGTCGGACCGTGGGTGTCGAAGGACTTGCCGAGCGTCCAGGTCGGGGATCGGTACTGCCAATCACGCACGGTGACGTCGTTCACGACGAGATAGCCGGCAATGACCTCGTGTGCCCGCTCGACCGGCACGTGACGGCAGCGTCGGCCGATCACGATGCCGAGCTCGCCCTCGAAGTCGACGTCGGACGAGACGCGCGGGATCTGGATCGGATCGTGGGGGCCCGTGACGCACGTGACCTGCTTGTTGAAGAACACCGGGAACGTGGGCGCCTCTCGTCCGGTCTCGCGGATGTGGTCCGCGTAGTTGATGCCGATCGCGAGGAACTTGCGCGGGTTGGGTACCGGTGCGAGCAGCTCGACCTCGTCGAGCAGGTAGCGAGTCCGTGCGTCTCGCGCTACGGCACGCACGGCGTCAGGGCCCGCAGTCAGCAGCTCGACGGGCTCCATGGTGCCGAGATCGAGAATCTCGTCGCCCTCCACGATCCCGGTCGCGCCCCTTCCTGCCGCCGGGCCGGGAGTGGCGTCGGGAAGGCGGAACCGGGTGATGCGCACGCAGGCCAGGCTAGAGGTCTCGTCGCGGCCCCGTACGCTGGGCTTGTGGACGTCGACCTCCCCGACGATGTCGTCGCGGCGCACAAGGCAGCGATCGCGGCCGGCGACGACGGCTACTTCGATCCGCGCACAGGGTTGTTCGTCATGACCACTGCGTATCTTGCGGCACGCGGATCGTGCTGTGACTCCGCCTGTCGGCACTGCCCCTACGGGGGCACCGGCCGCCAGGGAGACGATCACCAGAGCTGATCCGTGTAGGTGTCGGTGCCCGGCACCGTCGCGAGGAACGGTGACGCGAACACGATCTCGCCGAGTCCCGCGCCGGAGAACGCCCCGCCGAGGCCCGCAAACGTTGCGTCCCACCCGGCGATCGGGTCCTGCTCGACGAAGCCGAGGATCAGGACACGGTTCTCGGCCTGGGTGTCGGGGACGTCGGCCGGACGGTCGGAGCGCAAGGGGAGTGGCGTGCCCACCAGCGCGACGTCGGCGGGGCACGGGAGCCTCTCCAGCCATGTCGTCACGGCGGCCGCGTCGACGCCATCGGCCATCTCGCCGATGAGCACGGCCAGGCCCGCGTAGGCGCGATCGAGTGCGAGCTCGACGGGCGTCGTGCTGCCCGGAGCGTTCGCCTCTCCGGCGTACTCGTACAACGCGGTGTGGATGTGGTCCCGGTCGTTGAACATGCGGTCGTTCGCGTGGAGCCAGTTCACCTGCTCGACGCCCCACTCGTTCCACGCGTCGTGCTCGCCATCGAGCACCCAGTAGACGGCGAGGTACGCGCCGACCGCCGGGTCGGGTGCAATGGGTGAGTCGCTCGGGTAGCGCTTGGTCTTGCAGTCGCGGGTTGCGACGTAGCGCGATCCCGCGAACTGCCACTTGCCTACCATGCACCCCGCGTAGAAGTGGTCGCGCTCGTACCAACGGTTGTAGGCGACTTCGTGACCGCGATGCGGTTCGACCATCGTGAACAGGAGTGACCCCACGCGGATCGGTCGGTCTTCCCGCTCCACCGCGGGCGTCTGGTACCGGTCCTCGGATGCACTCATGTCGGTCCTCCATGTCTGGTCACATCTGTGGTTGCTCGCTCGAGCAGCGCGCGTTTGTCGATCTTCATCATCGGGGTCACGGGGAAATCGTCGACGACCGTGACCCGATCGGGTGCCTTGAAGTCGGTCAGCCGTTGGCGGCACCAGGCTCGCAGGTTCGCGAGCTCCAGCGCTCCCCGGTTGGCGCTGGCTGCGGGCACGAGGAACGCGACGCCGATCTCGCCGAGCACAGGGTCGGGTGCGCCCACGACGGCCGCACGCGCGACCGCCGGGTGCTCGGACAGCACGGCCTCGACCTCGGCCGGGTAGACGTTGTAGCCACCGCGGATGTACATCTCCTTGAGGCGGCCGACGAGTCGGAGGTTGCCGTCGTCGCCGACGAACCCGAGATCACCGGTGTGGAGCCAACCGTTGGCGTCGATGACGGTCGCGGTGAGCTCGGGATCGCGCCAGTAGCCCTGCATCATCGCCGGGGATCGGCAGATGACCTCCCCGACGTCACCGGGCCCGACCTCTCCCTGGGCCCGGTCCGTGCCCGTAGAGGGATCGACGATCCGGAGCTCGACCTCGGGCGTGGGGCGTCCGACGGTGTTCGCGATCACCTCGGGTGGGTCGGTGGCGAGCGTGCTGGTCGTGACGCCCGCCTCGGTGCTCGTGTAGCGGGTGATCACGGGACACCCCAGAACCTCGCGCATCCGGCGCACGAGCTCGGGTGGGATCGTCGCCGCGCCGATGCCGGCAACGCGCAGACCGGAGAAGTCGGTGCACGCGACGTCGGGATGATCGAGCACGAGCTGCCACTGGGTCGGGACCCCGGTGGCCATCGTGATGGCCTCGTCGCGGATGATGCGCAGCGTCTCTGTCGCCGACCACGGCTCGCCCGCGAGCACGAGCGTCGTCGCGTTCGCGAGCTCGTCCCACATCCGCGTCATGTACCCGACGTGCGGGAACGGGAGCACGACCAGTCGACGGTCGCCGGGGCTCGTGAGCTCGCCGACGTTGCGCGAGATCGCGGCCTGGCGCTCGTGGTCGTAGACCGCGCCCTTCGGGACGCCTGTGGTTCCACTGGTCCAGACGATGCACGTGGGATCCGACGGGTCGAGCTTCATCCCGCGGGTCGGCGGGTCGGCTGCGAACGCCTCCTTGAGCGCGGTCACCGGGAGCACGAGCCCGGGATCGACGCCGGCTGGGGCAGCCGCGCCGTCGCCCACCACGGTGACGCGTGGCTGGGTGCGCTGCACGATGCTCGCCTGCTCCCGGGGACCGAGGCGCAGGTTCACCGCCGACGTGATCGCTCCGACCCGTAGCGCTCCCAGGTAGCAGACCGCGAGCTTGATCGACGAGGGGAGCAGCAACACCACCACGTCGCCACGAGTGACGCCGTGCTCGAGGAGCGTGGCGGCGAAGCCGTCGGCGGCCCGGTCGAGCCACGCGTAGGTCGAGCGCTTCTCCCCGTGCACGTAGGCGTCGCGGTCGGGGAAGGCTCTGGCCGCGTCGCGCAGCAGGTCGGCTACCAGCCGCGTCTGGGCCACGGCGGGCGATGGTATCGGGCAACCCGCCCTCGGGGCATCGGCACCCCTGGTGCTGGCGCCGGTGGTGCGGAATCTGACGTCTTGTTAGATTGCCGCCGCCCACACTCACGCGGCATTCGTCGAGGCAGCAGGGGGAACGTCTACATGGCGCGCTTCACCGACCGGGTCGCGATCGTGACCGGAGCAGGATCAGGCCTGGGGCGGGCAACCGCGCGTCGCCTTGCGGAGGATGAGGCGATCGTTGCCGTGCTCGATCTCAATGAATCCGCCGCCGCCGACACCGCGAAGGGCATCGAGGCGGCCGGCGGCACGGCCCGCGCCTGCGCGGTCGACGTGAGCGACTGGGCCTCGGTCGAG
>JALHSW010000225.1 GCA_022865365.1 Acidimicrobiia bacterium
GGGGTGCTCGTCGAGGACGTACAGGAAGTCGTCGTCGCGCACCTCGAAGATCTCGGGCGCGATGCCCATGCAGATCGCGTTGCTCTCACAGACGTCGAAGTCGACGACGACTTTGTAGGCCATGGGTCCTCCTCGGGCTCGGGGCCGATACTACTGGCCGGCCAGATTGGTGAAGTCGGCTTCGCGCTTCTCCAGGAAGGCCGCGATCGCCTCGCGGTTCGCCGGCGCACCGGTCAGGCGGGAGAAGACCGCCTCTTCGCGGGCGCGCGCGGCCCGGGCGACATCGAGACGAGTCGCCTGCAGCAGTCGCTTGGTCTCCACGAGCGACACGACCGGCATCTTCGCGATCTTCCCGGCGACGGCGAGTGCCTCGTCGAGCAATGCGACGGGTTCGACCACCTTCCAGACGAGCCCACACGCGACCGCTTCAGTTGCCGAGAGCCACTCCGCGGTGAAGAGAACGTGCGCGGCCGCCTGCCACCCCATGACGATGGGAAGGGTGAAGCTGCTCCCCGCCTCGGGCACGACCCCGAGGCTGGCGAACTGGAGGCGGAAGCGGGCGGCACTCGAGGCGAGCACGAGGTCGCAGTACGGGAGCATCGTGGTGCCGACGCCAACCGCCACCCCGTTGACCGCGGCGACGATCGGCTTCGGGAACGCCTCGATCGTCCCGATGAACTTCGTGAACCCATACTCCCCCGACTCGCGCTGCTCGGAACGGTCCGCGCTCCCGAGCCGGCCCATCTCGCCGAGATCCTGGCCGGACGAGTACGCGCTCCCCTCGCCCGTGAGCACCGCCACCGTGAGGTCGTCGCGCTCGGCGACCTCGGCGAGCGCGTCCGCCACCGCGCCGTACATCTCCGTGTCGAACGCGTTCCGGGCTTCGGGTCGGTCGAACGTGATGAGACGGACCCGATCGACTCCGTTCGGGTGGTCGTCGATGCGGATCACGTCAGCCCGCAAACGGGTCGACGGTGAGGTGGCGCGACAGATCGCCGATCAGGTCGCAGAAGATCACCCGCTCGGTGAGCCGCCAGGCACCGTCGACGCGTGCGAAGCGGTCGTGGTATCGCCCCGCGATGATCGGCTGCAGCGGCGTGTCGTCGACCTGTTGGAACACCGTGTAGTACGAGCGCGCCGTCGCGGTGCCGGCTTCGTCGTCGGCATCGATGATGAGGTTGGTCGTGACGTGCTTGGTGCGGGGCGTGCCGTCGGCATAGCGCTGCACCATGGTCTCGAAGATCTGCTGCACCGGTGCGGAGCCCTCGACGCCGGGGTCAGCAGGGCCACCGCCCTTGTAGCGCGCGTCCGCGAACAGCTCGGCGACACCGGCGAAGTCGCCGAGGTCGACGCGCTCGGCGTATCCGTAGACGATGTGCTCAATCGCCGTACGGACGCCCGCGGGTTCGACCTCGTGATCTTTGGCACTGCTCACCGGCGGAGGTTACCGTCCCGCCCCTATGCCGATCGGTGTGTCGCAGGTCTTTCACCTCAACGTGAACTGCACCGACCTCGGGCGCTCGCTCGCGTTCTACCGCGACGCGGTCGGACTGCATCCCGGGGCGCATACCGAGCCCCCGGCCCAGCCCGGAGCCGCATTCGGGCTCGAGGTCGCGCAGTGGGACGCCTGGATCCTCAGTGACGATCGCGGCTTCGGCGGTATCGCCCTCGACCTCCTCGAGTGGATCCAGCCCAAGCCCGTAGGCACTCCCCCGCTCCCCAACCAACTCGGGTTCACGCGGCTCGGCTTCACGACCGCCGACCTCGACGCCACCCACACGCGGCTTCGTGGTGCAGGAGGGGCGCGGCTCACGGAGCCACACGAGGTGACGATGGAGGGCGCGCCGACGATGCGAACGTTCGTGGGCGCAGACCCCGACGGAACGGCGATCGAGTTCGTGAGCGGGAACGCGGAGCGCTTCTCGTTCGTAGCGGTCAACTGCTCGGATCTCGACCGGTCGGTGGAGTTCTACTCCGACGTGCTGGGTTTCCACCCCCGAGTGCGGTTCGCTCCGGGACCGCGTGACGAGA
>JALHSW010000226.1 GCA_022865365.1 Acidimicrobiia bacterium
CGCCGAGTTCGGCGTCGTGTCGCTCGGTGGTACGTGGGGTGGCTCGATCTTCGAGCGGTGAACCGGCACCGGAGAGGGCGACACCAATGCTACGGATGACCCGTCCCGACGTGGTGTCGGTGATCATCGTGAACTACGAGGGTGCGGACGACACGATCGCGGCACTCGAGGCGCTGCGCGACGTCGACTGGCCGACCGATCATCTCGAGATCGTCGTCGTCGACAACGCGTCACACGACGGGAGCATCGCACGCATCGCTGACGCCTTTCCCGAGGTCAAGCTGATCGCGCTCGATACCAACGTCGGTTTCGCCGGTGGCTGTAACCGTGGCGTTGACGCGGCAACCGGCGAGTACGTTGCGTTTCTCAACAACGATGCCAAACCAGATGCGAGTTGGTTGCGTGCTGCGGTCGACGTCCTCGGCGAGGAGCAGTCGATCGTGTGCGTGGCGAGCAAGATCCTCGATTGGGACGGCAACGCGGTCGACTTCGTCGACGCCGCGATGTCGTTCTACGGCCACGGCTTCAAGGTGCACGCAGGGGAGCCCGACTCGCCGCTGCACGACGTCGCGGCCGACGTGCTCTTCGCGTCGGGTGCCGCGATGGTCGTCGACGCGGAGGTGTTCCGGACCGCCGGTGGGTTCGACGACCGCTACTTCATGTTCTTCGAGGACGTCGACTTCGGTTGGCGGCTCTGGATGCTCGGGCACCGGGTGCGCTACGTACCCGACTCCATCGTGTACCACCGGCATCACGCCACGATGGACCGGTTCCGTCCCTGGCGCGAGGACTACCTGCTCGAGCGGAACGCGCTCTTCACGATCTTCAAGAACTACGAGGACCGGAACCTGACCACGGCGCTCGCGCCGGCCTTGCTCCTGGCCCTACGGCGGGGACTCGTCAAGGGTGGCGACGATCCCGACGCCCTCGACCTCGAGCGCGGCGACGGGGGCGAGGACACCGACCGTCTCGAGGTGTCGAAGACCGCACTCGCCTCCGCCTACGCGGTCGATGCGCTCACGCGCGCGCTTCCCGACCTCGCGACCGCGCGACGCAAGCTCCAAGGCGAACGGCGCCGCTCCGATCACGAGATCCTCCGCCTCTTCAAGCTCCCCCTGTTCGCCAACATCGGCGATCCCGGGTTCGTCGGCCCGTTCAACAGCGCGGTCGACGTGTTCGGGCTCGCCGGCGTCTTCGCGGAACGCCGCCGAGTGCTCATCGCCACGGGCGACGTGCTCGAGCCCCGCATGGCGGGCCCTGCGATTCGGGCTTGGCAGCTCGCGTGTGCGCTCTCGCGCGAGCACGAGGTGCAGCTCGTCACCACGCTCGATTGCGCGCTCAGCCATCCCGACTTCTCGGTCCGCACGGTCGAGGATCCCGAGCTGTCCGCCGCGGTCGACTGGTGCGACGTCGTGATCTTCCAGGGCAACCTGATGGCACAGCACCACGCCTTGCGCACCACCAACAAGATCGTGGTCGCCGATATCTATGACCCCTTCCACCTCGAGGTGCTCGAGCAGGCACGGACCCTCGCGCCTCAGGAACGCCGCTTCGCGTCGCGTTCCACCAAGGACGTGCTGAACGAGCAGCTCATGCGGGGCGACTTCTTCCTCTGTGCGAGCGACAAGCAGCGTGACTTCTGGCTCGGCCAGCTCGCCGCGGTGGGGCGGGTGAACCCGGCGACGTACGACGAGAACGAGAGCTTGTCCTCGTTGATCACGGTCGTACCGTTCGGCGTGAGCGACGAGGCGCCTCGCCACAACCGTCCGGTC
>JALHSW010000227.1 GCA_022865365.1 Acidimicrobiia bacterium
AAGCACCGTGGCGCTCACGCTCGCCGACGTCGATCTGACCGACCTCGACACGTTCGTCCGGGGAGTGCCCCACGACCAGTTCGACGTGCTCCGGGCCGAGGCGCCCGTGTACTTCCATCCCGAGTCAGAAGGCGCGGGGTTCTGGTGCATCACCCGGGCCGACGACCTCGCCCAGGTGAGCCACGACTGGCAGCACCACTCGAGCGAGTGGGGCATCACGCTGCACGAGATGCCCGAGGAGCAACTCGAGCAGCAGCGCATGATGATGCTGATGATGGACCCGCCGAAGCACACCAAGCAGCGGCTCCTTGTGAACAAGGGCTTCACGCCCCGCATGATCGGCCGCCTTCACGACCAGGTTCGCGAGATCGCCCGCGAGATCGTCGACAACGTCGCGACCCGCGGGGAGTGCGACTTCGTCGTCGACGTCGCGGCCGAGCTTCCGCTGCGCGTGATCGCCGAGATGATGGGGGTCCCCCAGGAGGAACGCCACAAGGTGTTCGAGTGGAGCAACCGCCTCATCGGGTCGGAGGACCCCGAGTACGCGGTCAGCCCCGAGGATGCGATGGAAGCCGCGGTGGAGATGTTCGCGTACGCCAACAAGCTCGCGGCCGAGAAGCGCGCCAACCCCGGTGACGACATCATCAGCGTGCTGCTGAACGCCGAAGTCGAGGGCGAGCGCCTGACCGACATCGAGTTCGACCTCTTCTTCCAGCTCCTCGCCGTCGCCGGCAACGAGACCACGCGCAACCTCATCTCGCACGGGATGCTTGCCCTGCTCGAGCATCCCGACGAGAGAGCGAAGCTGCTCGCCGACCCGACCCTGCTCCCGTCGGCGGTCGACGAGATGCTGCGGTTCGCTTCTCCGGTGATGTACATGCGCCGCACGGCTCGTGCCGACACCAAAGTGCGCGGCCAGGAGATCAAGGCGGGCGACAAGGTCGCGCTCTGGTACATCGCCGCGAACCATGATCCCGAGGTCTTCACCGACCCGCACCGATTCGACGTCACCCGAGACGCGACCGAGCACGAGGCCTTCGGTGGGGGCGGACCGCACTTCTGCTTGGGTACCCACCTCGCGAAGCTCGAGATCACCGTGATGTTCGAGGAGCTGCTCGCAGCGATCCCCGACATGCAGCTCGCCGGCGACGTGCAGCGACTCCGCTCGAACTTCATCAACGGGATCAAGCACATGCCGGTGAAGTTCGCGGCAGCGCAGCGCGCCGTCGCGTGACCGACGCCCTCCCGGGGCTCGACCACGGCGCGGTCACCGCATGGCTGGGTGATCACGTCGAGGTGCTCGAGAGGCCGGTGCGCTTCAGTTTGATCGCGGCCGGCGGCTCGAACCTCACCTTCCGAGTGGCCGACGAGTCCGGACACGCGGTCGCGCTCCGACGACCCCCGGTGACCGCGGTGCTCGCCACCGCCCACGACATGGACCGTGAATGGCGGATCCTCACCGGTCTGACCGGGACCGCGGTCCCGGTGCCGGCACCGGTGGCCCGGTGCGACGACGTCGCCGTCACCGGTGCACCGTTCTACGTGATGGGCTTCGTCGATGGCACCATCCTGCGCACCGAGGCCGACGGCGCCCGCTTCGACGGAACCTCGGCCGCCACGGCGACCGACTCACTCGTCGACGTCCAGGTCGCGCTCCACGCGCTCGATCCCGATGCCGTGGGTCTCGGAGATCTCACCAAGCGCCACACCGGCTACGTCGAGCGCCAGCTCCGCCGCTGGCGGACCCAGGTCGATCGGGCCAAGGTGCGCGAGCTCCCCGTCCTCGACGACCTCCACGACCGGCTCGCCCGCACCGTCCCGGCCGAGTCGCGTGCGCCGTCACTCGTGCACGGCGACTACCGCTTCGACAACGTCGTGCTCGGACCCGACCATCACGTTGCGGCCGTCCTCGACTGGGAGCTGTGCACGATCGGCGACGCGGTCGCCGACGCATGCTGGTCGCTGCTCTACTGGATCGATCCGGGCGACGCACTCCCCTTCCTCGACTCGGCGCCGACCCTCGCGCCTGTGTTCCCCCGCCGAGCCGATGCCGCGGCCCGATACGCGACGCGGTCGGGACGCGATCTCGACTCCCTGGGTTGGTTCAGCGTCTTCGGCTACTGGAAGATGGCGTGCATCGTGGAGGGCGTCTACGCACGGCGCCTCGAGGGCGCGCGCGGTGGTGGCGCGCAGGGAGACCCGTCCTCGATCGCATCACGGGTCGACGCGTATCTCGCGTACGCTGCCGACGCTGCCGTCGGCATCCTCTAGGCAGCAACCCCAACACCAAACTGCAGAACAAGGGAGACCGAACGTGGCGTTCTCGTACCAGGACAAGCGTGTGATCGTGACCGGCGCGGCATCGGGGATGGGCGCGGCGACGGTGGCCATGCTCACGGACTGCGGCGCCGAGGTCCACGCCCTCGACATCGCTCCGGTGGACGTACCCGTCGCCGGGACCTACGAGACCGACTGCGGCGATCCCGCCTCGATCGACGCCACCCTCGCCAAGATCGGGGGCACCGTCGACTGCCTCTTCAACGTCGCCGGTGTGCCACAGACCCATGCCCCCGACCGGGTGTTCGCGGTCAACTTCCTCGGCCTGCGCCACATCACCGAGCGCGTGTTGGACGGCCAGATGAGCGAAGGGGGCGCGATCGCGCACGTCGCCTCGAAGGCCGGGTCCGGGTGGCGCAACCACCTGAGCGCGATCCTCGACGTGCTCGCGAGCGAGGACCTCCCGAGCGGCGCGGCGTGGGCGAGCGCGAACCTCGCCGAGCAGGGCGACCCCTACTTCTTCTCGAAGGAGTGCGTCGTCGTCTACACCATGAAGCGCGCGCACGACCTGCTCGATCGTGGGATCCGCATGAACTGCCTGAGCCCCGGGCCCGTCGAGTCACCGATGATGCCGGCATTCAAGGAAGCGCTCGGGTCGTCGCTGCTCGACTGGACGGCGGCCCAGGTCGGACGGATGGGTCGCCCCGACGAGATGGCCGGTCCGCTGGTGTTCCTGAACAGCGACGAGGCGTCCTACGTGAACGGCTTCGACCTCATGGCCGACGGAGGCTTCACCGCCGCTATGGA
>JALHSW010000228.1 GCA_022865365.1 Acidimicrobiia bacterium
CCTCGGTGTCGACGTTGCGGTCGGTGCCCGAGATGATCCCGCGCGTCACGCTCAGACCGCCTTCGAGCGCGAGGGCGTTGCCGATCGCGACGACCTCGTCGCCGACCTGAACCGCATCGGAATCGCCGAGCTCGACTGTCGGCAAGCCGGTGCGGGCGACCTTGAGCACCGCAAGGTCGGCCGAGGGATCGGTGCCGACGATCTTGGCGCTCGCGATCTCACCGTTGGTGAATGCCACCTCGATCTTGGCCGCGCTCTCGGCGACGTGGTTGTTGGTGACGACGTAGCCGTCCTGGGTGATCACGAAGCCGGTACCGGCACCGCCGTTGCCGCTCCCGGGCCCACCACCCGTCGTGATCGCGACGATCGCGGGCTCGTCCTTCTCGATGATCGCGGCGACATCGCCGGTCTGGCTGATCTCCGTCGACGGGCGGGTGACGATCGCCTTGCCCGATGCGGGTTGCACGACGGTCGTCGTGTCGCCGCCGTCGGCGAACGCGAGCACCAACCCACCGGCAGCGAGCGCTCCAACGAGCCCGCCGACGAGCGCGCCCACGAGCGTGGAGCGCAGGCGACCCGACGACTTCCGTTCGCGCGGCGTCGACGGCGGCCAGGGCGCGACGGCGGACTCGGGCTGGGACGGGAGCTCCGGCGACACGGAGCCGGTCGTGGCGCCGGGCGCTGGGGTGCGAGGCGCCGTGGCGTCGGGCGGGAGGGTCGGATCGCTCACGTGGGCTCCCTACGGTGTGGGTGAGGTGGGTCGGGGTGAAATGGCGGCGGACCGTCGGCGTTCTCTGTCTGTGAACGTCGGCGCCACCAGGAAGGTTCCGGGGTCACCAGTTCCAATACCACCAGGTTGCACCATCAGCCTGAGAACCGTCTGAACGGGGCTGGGAGCAACTTCCGGGAACCGAGCGGCGTCGGGCGACGTTGAACCCCACAAGCATGGACGATCACACCCCCCTCCCCGACCACCACACCCCGCCGTGGATGCAGCAGGCCCTTTGCCGCGCTGCCGCGGCGGGCGACTTCTTCCCGTCGGACGGTGTGGGCGTGGACCGGGCCCGGCGCGTGTGTGCCGAGTGCCCCGTGAAGGCCGAGTGCCTCGAGTACGCCCTGACCTACCGCATCGATCACGGTGTGTGGGGCGGCTGCTCCGAGCGCGAGCGTCGGCGCATCCTCCGCCAGCGCCGCCTCACCGCCGCCCGCTGACCCCCCCCTCAGCCCTCGCGAGCATCGACCGTGCGAGCTACTCCCAGCCGAACGGTCCGAACACGAAGTCGACGACGTCGTCCACCGTGCTCCGGTCGTCATTGGCAACCGAGGGCAGCACGGCCCGGACGGTGTCCGCCGGGGCATCGGAGACGCCGGTGAGCACCAGGCCCCGTTCGCCCCACACCACCACCGTGCCGGCCGCGGTCGAGTACGTGCGGGCTCGCTGGCCTTCGACCTTACCCGGGTGTCCGCCGTCGGGCATCGCGTCCCAGTCGACGAGTCCATCCTGCTCGAACACCGACAGCGAGAACAGCCCGTCGCCGTAGAACAGCTGCAACGTGCCGTCAGGGTGCTCATAGCGGCCGAGGAGACGGAACTCCCCGAGGCGGCCAGGTGCGGTGAACCCGTCGGGAGTGTCGTCGGTTGCGGCGACGTCGGACCTTGCGTCGGGTAGCTGCGGAACCGCCGGTGCTGCGGCCCCGGTGGAGAGACGCACGAACCGCACCGACCGTGTGAGGTCGCCCGAGGGATCGAACACGTCGCGTCGCAAGAGCAGGTGCGTGGCTCGGTCGACGTAGAAGCGGGCCCGGACGCGGCCGGCGGCATCGCTCGCGGTGACGACGGACGCGGCCCGCCCCGCGACGCGAGCCGGATCGTCGGTCTCCAGGTCCCACGCGGCGGCCGGGCCCGGGCGGTCGGCCTGATCGCCTGGCCCCCACCGGGTTGCGACACCGTCGTCGGCGGCGTAGCGCACACCACCACGGCCCACCGCGACATGATCTCCGCGTCCGACGACGTAGGCATCGCCACGCGAGCGGGCTCCCACGCGCTCGACGAAGACCTCGTCCCCGTCGGCCCAACGCACCTCGACGACACCGGCGACGTTGGCGGTGGCCGATGCCTCCCGGGCCTTGCGCAACAGCTCCGCCGGATCGTCACCAGCCATCGCCTCGGTTCCGACGACGAGGAGCGCGGCACCGACGACGGCCGCGATCAGGGCGACGCGACCGATCGTCGCGAGGCGACCCAGCTTCAGGTCAACCGGCTTCATCGACCCAGCCTCGTGGACACGGCGATCGACGCGAGGCTGCTGATCACGTCGTTGCCGACCGACGAACGTGCCGCGTGCTCGTCGGTCAACGCTGCGACCGCGGGGCGCACCCGATCCTGCTGGGGCACGGCGACGACACCGACGACGACGACCGCGGCTGCTGCCGCGCCGGCCACGGCAAGGCCCCAGCGCGGCATCCGGCGTCGACGACGCTCCGAGGCGAGGTCGACGACCCCATCCTGGTGGGCGTCATCCTCGAGGGCGACACCGGCCATGACCCGGGTCCAGAACTCGGGCGAACCCTTGACCGCCGGGAGCCCGCGCAGCGCGTCACGCGTGTCGCGCACCTCGTCGAGGATCGCCTGCCATTCGCTCGACGTGGCGAGGCGAGCCTCGACGTCGGCGCGCGCGCCCGCGTCGAGCTCGTCGTCGAGATAGGCCGAGAGAAGGTCTTCGCTGAGCTCGTGCTCGCTCATGCCGCCCCCTCCGCGAGAGTGGTGCGCAACAGCCGTCGACCCCGATGGATCCGCGAGCGGACCGTCCCCACGGGAACGCCGAGCGTCGTGGCGATCTGCTCGTAGGATTGATCGGCCACGTCGCACAGCACGACAGGCACGCGGAAGTCCTGCGGCAGCGCAGCCAGGGCTTCCTGGAGATGCGCGGGCAGCTCGCGGCTCGCCAGATCGGCGGCCGGCGCGGGCGGGACGACGCGGTCGGGATCGTCCGGGAGCGCTGAGGTCGGTCGCCGCTTCCGGCGCCGCATGTCGTCGAGGAACACGTTCGTCACGATCCGGGCCAGCCAGCCTTCCAAGGACCCCGGCTCGTAGCGCTCGAGGCCCCTGCGGACCCGGAGGAGCGCCTCTTGGACGAGGTCTTGTGCGTCGTCATCGTTTCCGGCCAGGCGGTAGGCCACCGTGTAGAGGAACCGCCCGTAATCACGGGCGACCTCTTCCCAGGTGGGTATGCCGTCGGCCATGGATGAGAACGACGCGTCAGGTGGGTGGGTTCCCGAGATCGTGGATCGCTCGGGACGCAACGGTGGTGGGAACTAGGCCTTCTCGCTGTCGCCGTCGTCCTTGGCGCCCTCGGACAGGCCGGTCTTGAACTCCTTCTGGGCCTGTCCCATGGAACGAGCGAGCTTGGGCAGCTTCGAGCCACCGAAGATCACGAGGACGATCACGAGGATGACGATGAGTTCCGGAGCGCCGAGTCCGAACATGGGCTGGGATCCTTTCGGCGGCGAAGAAACCTCAGGCTATCCCGCTCGCCACCCCGGGATGGCCCCAGGCGTTCACCCGGACCGGTCACGGCATCCCAGGACGTCTGCGAGCGCGGCGACGTCGTCGAGGGAGCCGACGTGGAACGGGATGGCACCGGGACCGACGATGATCGTCTCGACGCCGAGCGCCTCCCACTGGGCCGCCTGCTCGCGCACCTCCTCGGCCGTGCCCACGAGACGCCCGACCCGCCAGTCGTCCAGGGTCACGGTGTCGAGGACCCCGGCGGGTGTGAGCGACCGGAGCCGCTCGAACCGGGCCGCCAGATCGGCCTCGTCCTCGCCGACGAGCGCGTAGAGGCCGATGCTGCGCCACACCGTCGCCGGGTCGCGATCCACTGCCTCGCACGCCCGTTCGAGGACGCCGAGCCGCTCCCGGTAGGCGTCGATGGTCCAGGCCCAGCACGTGTTCCACCCGTCGGCGTGGGCGGCCACCGTCGCCAGCACCTTGTCGCCCTTCCCTCCGAGGAACACCGGCGGGCGGGGCTGCTGGAGCGCAGGCGGGTCGACCCGGGCACCCGTGGCCCGGAAGAACTCGCCCTCGTAGGTGAGGTCGTCGCCCCCCAGGAGCCCGGCGATGATCTCCGTGGCCTCCCGGAGCCGGCGGATCCGCACCCCTGGGGTCGGCATCTCCATCCCGATCGCCGCGTACTCGGGCTCGTACCAGCCGGCGCCGAGGCCGACATCGAGGCGCCCCCCACAGATGCGATCGAGCGTGGCGAGGGACTTGGCCGCGACCGTCGGCGGGCGCAGGGCTTCGCAGAGCACCAGCGTGCCGAGCCGGGGGCGGCTGACGACGCCGGCCAGCGCGGCCAGGGTCGCGATCGGCTCGAACGCGCCGTAGGGCTCCTCGCGGCCCCCATACTTCGCGATGCCGAGAAAAAGGTGGTCCGAGAGCCACAGCGAGTCGTAGCCCAGCTCCTCGGCCCGCACCGCGTGCGCCGCAAGCGTCGCGAACGTCAACGGCGACTCGCCCGGCACCGAGTAGTCGTACTGGGGCAACGCCAATCCGATCCGCATCCCTTCCAATCTACGGTCGCGCTCGCTGAGCGAGCGGATGCAGCGCGTCACCGGGAGCCGCTCGGCTGCTCCGATCTACGGTCGCGCTCGCTGAGCCTCCGGACGCGGCGCGGCGCCCGGGGGGCCGCTCGGCTGCTCCGAACCTCACGGAGCCGTACCCTGGGACTGATGCTCGAGTGTGTGCCCAACGTCTCGGAGGGCCGCGACGCCGCCGCTCTCGCCGCCCTCTCGGCGGCCTGCGGACCCTCGCTCCTCGATGTGCATACCGACCCCGACCACAACCGCTCGGTCTTCACGCTCGCCGGGCCGGGCTTCCGTGACGCCGAGACCGCGGTCGCCGCGCTCGCACGCTCGGTCGCCACCCACCTCGACCTCACCCACCACGAGGGGGTTCACCCCCGGATCGGGATGCTCGATGTGGTGCCGTTCTGTGCGCTCGACGAGGACCACGACGTCGCCGCGTCGGCGGCGATCGGCTTCGCCGAATGGGCCGTGGCCGAACTGGCCCTCCCGGTGTTCCTCTACGACGACGCCGACCCGCTCCGCCGGTCGCTCCCGGAGCTTCGGGCCGAGGCGTTCCGCAAGCGCGCGCCCGATCTCGGCCCGCCGGCCCCACACCCCAGGCTGGGCGCGGTGGCGGTCGGAGCCCGCCCACCGCTCGTCGCGCTGAACTGCTGGCTCGACACTGACGACGTCACGGTCGCCCGCCGGATCGCCGGCAAGGTGCGCGAGCGCGACGGGGGCCTGTCCGGCATTCGAGCCCTCGGGCTTGCCCTCGAGACGGAAGACATCGTGCAGGTCTCGATGAATCTCGTCGACCTGCCGGTGACCGGCGTCGAAGCCGCGGTCACGGAGGTGCGGCGTCTGGCGGCCAAGGACGACTGGGAGGTCACCCGGGTCGAGCTGGTCGGCCTGATGCCGACCGCGGAGCTGGCCGGGTGCACGCACGAGTTCCGGGCCTGGGCCCACCTCGGCGACGAGATCACCATCGAGGCCCGCCTGGCGGCGGGCGGCGCCGGCTAGGCCGAAGCGAGGCGGCGACGCTCGAGGGCGCGTTCTCTGCGCACTCGGCGCCGCTCCCGCTCGGAGAGACCGCCCCAGATGCCGAACTTCTCACCGTGGGCCAGGGCGTACTCGAGGCAGTCGACCCGGACCTCGCAGCCCTTGCAGACGCCCTTGGCCTCGCGGGTGGAAGCCCCCCGCTCGGGGAAGAACAGGTCGGGATCGACCCCCAGGCAGTTGGCGCGCTCTTGCCACCGACCGGCCTCATCACCGTCGACCTGGTGCACGAACTCCATGAACGCTTGGACACTCACCGGCATCCTCCTTTGGCACGACGCTGTGAAACGACGCCAGTGGAATTACATCAGTGTCATGCTGCTGTGCGAAGGCCCGTGAATGCAAGGGGAAGATGCCATGGCCCGTCCTGAATGTCCGCTTCATGCCGGTTCTGAGACAGGATTTCTGCTGATTCTTGGGCCGAACACGCCATGAATCGGCGCAGCGAAGCCGTTTCGGGCGACATCACCGCCGAGACGACCGACGTCGTGGTCAACGCCGCCAACGCCCAGTTGGCCCGCGGGGGCGGCGTCTGCGGCGCGATCTTCGCCGCCGCGGGCCCCGGCCTGGACGACGCCTGCGCCGGCATGGGCGGCTGTCCGACCGGCGACGCC
>JALHSW010000229.1 GCA_022865365.1 Acidimicrobiia bacterium
CCGAGCCGATGAGAGGGGTCCTCGAACACGCTGGCGACATCTCGCGACCATCTCAACGATCCAGGAATGCAGCGGCCATCGCTCCGACGAAGGGCGGGTCGTCCAGGACCATCGCGTGACCCGCGAGCGGCAGGATCTCGACCTCGCAGTTCGAGATGTTGCGGGTTGCCCGCCTCGCCGCCGAGTCGGCGTCGCCGATCTCCTGATCTCTCCTCCCGAGCAGTAGCAGCGTCGGGGCTTCGATCTCACGAAGTCGTCGGGACGGAATTCGAAGCGGCGGGCCGAGGCGCGGCTTGCAAGTGCCCACAATTCGCATCCAGGGTCGGAGCTCGCGGTTGGCACGCTCTCCCTCACCCAACGACCGGGAGATGACGCGTTCGAGCTTGGTCTCGGTCGGCCGGATGCCGTAGGAGATCATCGGAGCGAGTGCAACGGTCGTCGCCCACCACGAGGGCAGGCCCATCGGCGCGAGGAGCACCAGGCGCCGGACCCGATCAGGTGCATGAATCGCGTGGTGCATCGCGATCCATGCACCCATCGACGCGGAGAAAACGTCTGCTTCGGGGATCCCGAGCCCGGTGAACGCGTCGTCGAGCCACGCGCTGTAGGCGCGACCCGTCTTGGGGTATCGACTCGGGTCGGCAAGTTCGCTTCTCCCGATGTCACCAACCGTGTCCAGCGCGTAGACGCGTCGGCGCACACCGAGCTCGGCAACGATCGATGACCACACGATGGAACTGGCCCCCATCGGAGCCACAAGCACCAACGGCGGTGACGACTGGGCGCCGCTGACGATCACATGGGTACGACCGAAGCGCGTCGCCACGAACATCGTCTCGAACGGCACCGGCCAAGCGAGCAGCGCTTCGTCGTACATGCCCATGAGGTCGGTCCGATTCCGCTGCGTGACGAACACAGGAAGCCCTTCGCTTCGCATCACACGGCCCTCCTTGATACCTAGTGTAGCGAGGCGTAGGGTATCAAGGTATGTGAGCAGAGGCGCTCAAGGGTCACCTCGACAGGCTGTTGCTGGCGATCATCATTGATTCGCCGAGCCACGGCTACGCGGTGACCGAGGAGCTCCGCCGCCGCCGCGATGAGGCGTTCGACCTGCCTGAAGGGACCGTGTATCCGGCGTTGCGCCGTCTGTGGCAACACCCCTCGCGGTGACCTGACCCGTCAACTTCGACGGGCCTGGGGAGGTCATGCGGGTCACCCCCTACCATTGGGAGATGGCCTTCCCCGAGCAGCGACCCCGACGGCTGCGTCGAACCCCGGCGCTGCGTCGCCTCGTAGCCGAGGCCCGGCTCTCGGTCGACGATCTGGTCGCGCCGCTGTTCGTCAAGGAAGGCATCGATTCGCCCGAGCCGGTCGTCTCGATGCCGGGCGTCCTCCAGCACACCCAGGAGAGCCTGCGCAAGGAGGTCCGCACCCTTGCCGACCTGGGTGTTCCTGCCGTCATCCTGTTCGGGATCCCGGCCCGGAAGGACGCTCGGGGGTCGGGAGCCGATGACCCTGACGGCGTCGTGCAGGTGGCGCTGCGATCGCTCCGCGACGAGGTGGGCGACGACCTCGCGCTGATCGCCGATGCCTGCCTCGACGAATACACCGATCACGGCCACTGCGGGGTCCTTGACACCGAAGGCGCGGTTCGCAACGACGAGACGCTCGAGCGCTACGCGGCGATCGCCATCGCCCAGGCCGATGCTGGTGTCGATGTGGTCGCGCCGTCCGGGATGATGGACGGCCAGGTTGGCGCGATCCGCGCCGCGCTCGACGATGCGGGCCATGTTGACCGTGCGATCCTCGCCTACTCGGCGAAGTACGCGTCGGCGCTGTACGGCCCCTTCCGGGATGCGGCAGAGTGCGAGCCGCAGTTCGGCGACCGTCGCGGCTACCAGATGGACCCTCCGAACGCGCGCGAGGCGATCGCCGAGACGGCACTCGATGTCGACGAGGGCGCCGACATGGTGATGGTGAAGCCGGCGCTCGCCTACCTGGATGTCATCGCCGAGCTCCGCAATGCGTTCGACGTGCCCGTCGCCGCGTACCACGTGAGCGGCGAGTACGCGATGGTGAAGGCCGCGGCCGAGAACGGATGGCTCGACGGCGACGCGGTGGCGCTCGAGCACCTGACCGCGATCAAGCGGGCGGGTGCCGACTTCGTGCTCACGTATTTCGCACGCGAGGTCGCCGAGCGCCTCCAGTGACATCTTTCCAATGACCGGCCTCCGGTGACGGGGTCGGACTTCGAGCGGGCCCTCGCGCGGATCCCGGGCGGCGTGTCGTCGCCGGTGCGTTCGTTCGGCTCGGTCGGCGGCGAGCCGTTCTTCGTGCGACGCGGGGAGGGCGCGCGCCTCTGGGATGAAGATGGTCGGGAGTACCTCGACTACGTCCAGTCGTGGGGGGCGTCGATCCTCGGTCACGCGCACCCCAAGGTTGTCGAGGCGGTCCAGCGCGCTGCGGCAGACGGCACGTCGTATGGCGCGCCGACGCTACGTGAGGTCGAGCTCGCCGAGGCGATCGCGGCGCGGGTGGCATCGGTCGAGAAGGTGCGGCTGGTCTCGTCGGGTACGGAGGCCGCGATGACCGTGGTCCGGCTCGCGCGGGGGGCGACCGGGCGAGCCAAGGTCCTCAAGTTCGCCGGGTGCTACCACGGCCACGTCGATGCGTTGCTGGTCACGGCCGGGAGCGGCGTCGCGACCCTCGGGTTGCCGGGTTCAGCCGGCGTCACGCCCGGCGCGGTCGCCGACACCGTGGTCGTGCCCTACAACGACTCCGTCGCGCTCGACGCCGCATTCGATGCCCACGGTGCCGAGCTCGCCGCGGTGCTGGTCGAGCCGGTCGCCGCGAACATGGGTCTCGTCCCACCGATCGACGGCTTCCTCGACCACCTCCGGCGCCGCTGTACCGAGCGTGGTTCCCTGCTCGTCTTCGACGAGGTGATCACCGGCTTTCGCGTCGGCCTCGGTGGCGCGCAGGGCCGCTTCGGGATCACCCCCGACCTCTCGATCTTCGGGAAGGTGATCGGCGGCGGACTCCCGCTCGCCGCGATCGGTGGCCCGGCTCGGCTCATGGACGAGCTCGCACCCGTCGGCCCGGTGTACCAAGCCGGCACCTTGGCCGGGAACCCGCTCGCAACGGCCGCAGGGCTCGCCGTTCTCGCCGAGCTCGACGACGTTTCCTACGTCGATCTCGAACGGACCGCGACGCGTCTTGCCGACGGCCTGGCCGCGGCGGCCGCCGACGCCGGAGTCGCGGCGCAGCTTCCCCGCGCGTTCACGATCGCCGGGCTGTTCTTCTCGGAGCACGAGGTGCGCGACTACGACGAAGCCAAGGCGTCCGACGCGGATCTCTTCGCGCGCTTCTTTCACGGGATGCTCGACCGCGGGATCTTTCTCGCGCCGAGC
>JALHSW010000230.1 GCA_022865365.1 Acidimicrobiia bacterium
GTCATCGAGCGGGTCACCGGGCGGGCGTTCCGTGACGTGCTGGCTACCGAGCTGGTGGAGCCGCTCGGTCTCGACGGCTGCTTCGTCGGTGTTCCCCCGTCCGAGCTTTCTCGCGTTGCCGGCCTGTTCCACGACCGCCTCCGCGCCGAGCTGCGGCGGGATCCGGCCGAGATGGTCGCGGTGGCGCGCGACCTCGGCTTCACGGTGCATCCGGACCTCATCGCGGCCGCGCTCCCCGCATGGGCCGCGGATCCCGAGGTCGCCGACGCGGTCGAGCAGCCGCTGCCCGCGGGGAACGGCTGCTTCACCGCGCGCTCGCTGGCGCGCCTCTACGCCGCGCTCGCAGCCGGTGGCTCGCTCGATGGCGTGCGCGTGCTGTCGTCAGACACGCTGACGCGGGCGACCGAGGTGCAGTCGGTGCGGGCGGATCTCGTGCTCGCGCTCCCGATCGACTGGCGTCTCGGGTACCACGGGGTGATCACGAGCGCCGGCGTGCTCCCCGGCGGCTTCGGTCACTCGGGTCTCGGTGGATCCGGAGCGTTCGCCGACCGGGAGCGGGACCTCGCGGTGGCGTTCCTTCCGAACGGGTTGGGTGGACTGCTCGCGGGCGACGCGCGTCTGATCGAGATCAGCGGCGCGGCCGTCCGATGCGCCGATGAGTCATGACCCGTGCCTGAGTCGGGACCGAGCAAGATCGACGGCCTGCTCTCGGGCATGCGCGTGCTCGACCTCGGGCAGTGGCGGCCCGCGCCATACGCGACGCAGCTGCTCGCCGACCTCGGTGCCGAGGTTCTGAAGGTCGAGCCCCCGAGCGGCGATCCGATGCGAAGGTTCCCGGAGATCTTCGCGACCGTCGCGGCACACAAGCGCAGCGTCGTGCTCGACCTGAAGGATCCCGCGGGGCGCGCACGCGCCCTCGGGCTCGCAGCCGAGGCCGACGTCGTCGTGGAGGGATGGCGGCCCGGCGTTGCGGCCCGGCTCGGTATCGGACCCGACGACGTGCGTGCTGTGCATCCCGGCGTCATCTACTGCTCGCTGTCGGGGTACGGGGCGAGCGGACCGCTCGTCGACGCCTCGGGGCACGACGTGAACTACCAGGCGCAGTCGGGGGTGCTCGCGCCGGCCGGTGGCGCACCCCAGCCAACACCCGCTCCCCGTATCCCGTGGGCGGATCTCGGGGCCGGCCTCGCTGCCGCGTTCGCGATCTGCGCCGCGTATGCCTGTCGGGCGAGGACGGGAGAGGGCGAGACGATCGACGTGTCGATGACCGATCTCCTCGCCTCGTGGACCGGGACGGTGGGCGGAGGCGCGATCGCCGGCATCGCGGTGCCGGTCGACGGTCTTCCCGCGTACGGCACCTTCGCCGTCGCCGACGGTCACGTCGCGCTCGGTGTCGTCACCGAGCAGCACTTCTGGGACGCCACATGCGCCGCCCTCGGCCTCGTTGATCTCGTCGGTCTGCCGCTCGCCGAACAGGTCACCCGCACGAAGGAGCTCCGTGATCGCATCGCGGCTGCTCTCGCTCCGCTGTCGCGTGACGAGGCGGTCGACCGTCTGCTCGCCGAGGGTGCACCGATCTCCCCAGTGCAGTCACGAGCGGAGATGCTCGTCGATCGCCACTTGCGTGAGCGCGGGACCGTGATCACCGCGCCGGACGGAGGTCCGTGGCTCGCGCACCCGGTCCGGTTCGCGGGGCGCCCGGCCCGTGGCCCCGGCCCCGCCCCGCGTCCCGACGAGCACGCGGGTGACGGCTTCACGCCGCGCAGCTGACGTTACGCTCCAGGCATGGCCGACGACCGGGGTGACGGAACCAGCGCGCCGCCCCCGGCCGCCGGAGCCGGCTCATCTGGCCCCGGATCGGGGGGTGCCGGATCGGGGGGCGCCAGATCAGCCGGGCGGGCCGACCGCCGGCGCCGAAAGCGGCGCCGCTCGACCATCATCGCGATCGCGGTCGGCGCGGTGCTCGTAGTCGCCGTCGGCGTCGTCGTCCTCTTGGTCACCCGAAAGGACGACACGGAGGCTGCGTCGACGCCGCGGCGCACAACCGCGAGCACCGAGCCGAGCTCGACGACCACTACCTCGACGCTTCCGGTCGCCACGACGGTGGTGCCCCGCGCCGCGAACCCGGTCGTCGCGCTGGCGCAGCAATACGACGGTCGCTACGTCGGCACCTTCA
>JALHSW010000231.1 GCA_022865365.1 Acidimicrobiia bacterium
CCTCGAGCCCGTCGATTCGGCGCTCGAGCGTCTCGATGCGTCGATCCAGCGCCTCGAAGCGTCGATCGAAACGGCGCTCGAGCGCCATGAGATCGCTCTTGGTCGCGATCTCATGCCACCCGAACGGCGGGACGCACTCCATGAGCGCAGCAGCCGCAGCCGGTCCGAGCTGCTCGGTCAAGGCCTGTGATGCTTCCACACGCGCACGTTCATCCGGCGCCATGTTCCTCTCCCCGTCGCTCCAGAGCAAGCGTTTCGGGGGACCCTCAGCCGATCAGGGCGTGAGGTCGAGCCGAGTGAACTCGTCGTCGAGCATGTGGCGCGCCCGCGCCCCACCGTCGATCACGTGGCGCAGCGCGACCGCTTCTTCGACAAGGACGCGATGGGCGGGGAAGCCTCGCCCGAGTGATCATCGCCCGACCCCGGTCGGGGCCGGACAGGCTTCGAAAGGCCAACCACCCCCGGGGCGTGCCAGGCTCGGGGATGCCCCTGCTCCGCGCTCCCCGACCCGACCGATGACCACGTCATCCTGGCAGGTGCTCGACCCGCGCACGCCCGTGGTCGTCGGCGTCGGTGTCGCGTCACAGCCCCTCGACGAGCCCGGGGCCGGTGTCGAGGCGCTCGAGTTGATGATCGCCGCCGCGGAGACCGCTGGCAACGACACCGACGCCCCGGCCGTGCTGCGCGAGGTGGGGCGCGTCGCCGTCGCGCACGGCTCTTGGGCCTACACCGACCCGGGCCGCGTCATCGCCGAGCGCATCGGCGCGCCGAGCGCGCAGTCGGTGCTCGTGCAGACCGGCATCCCCCAACAGACGCTGCTCAACGACGCGCACGCGGCGATCCGCGACGGCTCGCTCGACGCGTCGCTGATCGTCGGCGGAGAGGCCGCTCGGCGGGCCACGCTCGCCCGCCGGGCCGGTGTGACCGTGGTCGACTCCACACAGGACACCACACCCGATGAGTTCCAGGTGCCGACCGGCGAGATCATCACCCGGATCGAGATCGAGGGCGGTGTGGCCTCCGCGATGATGCCGTTCGCGCTCATCGACAGCGCGCTGCGCCACGCCGAGGGCCGCACGCTCGACGAGCACCGCGACGAGATCGCGAGACTCTGGGCTGGCTTCAACGCGGTGGCGGGCCAGTTCCCCCACGCCGCGTTCCCCGAGCCGCGCGACGCCGCGTTCATCCGTGAACCAAGCGAGGCGAACCGCCCGTACGCGTTCCCCTACAACAAGTGGCACTGCGCCCAGATGAACGTCGACCAGGCCGCGGCGATCCTCGTGTGCAGCCTCGACGCGGCGATCCGCCTCGGCGTCGAGCCCGAGAAGATCGTGTTCCCCCTCGTCGCGCTCGAGTCGAGCTTCATGCTCCCGCTGTCGAAGCGACGCGACATGCACCGGTGGCCCGGGATGGAGGTGCTCGGCCGGGCGGCCGGAGCGCACCTCGGCCATGCGCTGGCCGACATCGAGCTCGTCGAGATCTACAGCTGCTTCCCCGCGGCAGTGCGCGTCCAGCAACGGGCGCTGGGGTTGCCCGTCGACGGCGTGCCCACCATCACTGGCGGCGAGCCTTTCGCCGGTGGCCCGTGGAACAACTTCGTGCTCCAGACCACCGCCGCGATGATCGAGCGCCTCCGGGTGGAGCGCGACGCCAAGGGGCTGGTCTCCACCGTCAGCGGGCTCCTGAACAAACCCGGCCTCGCCGTGTACGCAGCAGAGCCCGGCGACGCGCCGCTCCTGCTCGACGACCTTGCCGAGCCGGCCGAGCAGGCGACATCGGCCGTCGAACCGATCGCCGGCTACCGGGGCCCGGCGCAGGTCGCGGCATGCACTGTCACGTATGACGTCATGGACCCCGCGAAGTGCACCGTCATCGCCGACACCCCCGACGCCAAGCGCTGCGTCGCCACGGCCGATGATGCCGTGCTGGCGCGCCGCGCAACATGCGAGGAGCTGATCGGGACGACCGTCGAGATCGACGGCACGTCGTTCACGGTCTGAACACCACTGGGACAGATGAACAGAGGAGACGACATCATGATCGAGACGACCATCGCCCGCTGGCACCAGCACCTGCGCGGCGAGCTACCCGGCGGACTCGACGAGCTGCTCCACGATGACGTGGTCTTCTTCTCGCCCGTGGTGTTCACACCGCAGCGCGGCAAGGCCGTCACGAAGATGTACCTCGAGGCCGCTGGCGCGACCCTGGGCGGCGAGCCCGACCCGGCGGCGTCGGACGGCGTCGGGAGCGGCGGTGGGAGCCCGGCGGTCGGCGGAAAGTTCCGCTACGTCAGCGAGGTGATGAGCGGCAACCGCGCCGTGCTCGAGTTCGAGACGGAGATGTCAGGGAAGTACATCAACGGCGTCGACCTCATCACCTGCGACGACGACGGCAAGATCATCGAGTTCAAGGTGATGATCCGCCCCCTCCAGGCGATCAACGCTCTCCACGAGGCGATGCGCGCGATGCTCGAACAGATGCAGTGAGGGCCGGGGGCGAGAGGGTGGAGCCGGTCGGCTCCCACGGGCGGTAGATCGCCTCGGGGTGGTCACGGGCGCGATCTTCCTCGAGCGGTACGTCAAGGGGAACAAGTCTGGGACGAGGTGGCTGCAGCCCACCCAGCCGAGGATCGTGAGCGTGCGCGTCGAGCATTGAGGGGTAGCGCCGGGGTCGGTCTCGGCGCCACGTGACCTGCTCCGAGAGCGAATCGGTGCGAGCATGGTGGGAGTGACCTCGCCCATCGCCGCGATGCTTCGCCCACGCCTGCGGGGGCGGGTGCACCAGGCTGCGGCGCTCGCGTCGATCGGTGGCCTCGTCTGGCTGATCCTCGACGCGCACTCTGCGGCGGCGCTCGTCGCCGCCTGGGTCTACGGGCTCGCGATGATCGCGCTGTACGTCACCAGCTCGTCGTACCACCTCTATGCGCGCTCGCCGCGAGCGCGTCGCGTGATGCAGCGCATGGACCATTCGATGATCTACGTGCTGATCGCGGGGAGCTGCACCCCGGTCTGTCTGCTCGCCTTGCACGGCTCGTTCCGCTGGGTGGTGCTGGGACTCGTGTGGGTCGGGGCGCTCACCGGTGTGCTCATGGCCACGCTCGCACTGGACCGCTTCCCGAAGCTCAGATGGACGTTGTACCTGGTGCTCGGCTGGGCCGCGGTCCTCGCAGTTCCCGCGCTCGCGGATCGACCCGAGCTGCTCGTGCTCGCCGCAGTCGGCGGCGTCCTCTACACGGTCGGGGCGATCCTGTTCGCGCTGCAGCGGCCCCGCCCGGTGGCGGTCTGGTTCGGTTACCACGAGTTCTGGCACGCGTTCGGCGTCGCCGCGGGCGCGGCGGTGTTCGCCATGAACCTGGGGCTGATCGCCGCGGCTTGACGCGGCAGCAACCGGTGCGCCGGGAGACGCACGGGGCTCCTCGAGAGCCCGTCAGTCGCCGGTCGTGGCCGGTAGCTCCTGCTGGCTGTCCATCATCTCGGTCATCACGGCTCGGATGAACTCGTCGGCCTCGGGAGTGGGTCCTCCGGGGATGCCGCCGTAGATCGCCCCGCTCTTCGGCGTCTCGTCCCGGTGCTCGCGCGCGTACGCGACGGCGTTGCCAAGATCGGCGGCGAACCCGTCGACGAGCCCGGGTTGGGTCTGAGGCCGGGTCACCGCCATGTGTATCGCGTTCGGGTACTGCTGACCGTTGAACCGCCAACCCTTCGTCCGCATGAAGTCGTTCACGTGGTAGATGTCGAAGGCGTCGGAGGTGAAGCTGAAGCAGAACGTCGGTGCGCCGATGATCCGGAGCTCGGGATGCACACGCACGGCGTCCTGCATCGCGAACGCGGTCTCGAAGATCTGCTGCGCGTACCTGAGGTAGCCCTCGCGGCCGAGCGCCATCATCCCCGCCCACGTCGCGGCGAGCAGACCGCCCGAGCGGGATCCCTCGATCCCCGGCGAGCAGTACTTGCCCCCGCTCCAGTCGGTGAGGAAGAAGTACTGCCCGTCACGCAGGGACCGGTCGCGGAACGCGAGCACCGAAGTCCCCTTGAGCCCGTAGGCGTACTTGTGGGTGTCGGCCGAGATCGTGGTGACGCCGGGAAGGCGGAAGTCGAAGACCGGGATGTCATACCCGAGCTCCTCGCCCCACGGGAGGATGAATCCGCCGAGGCACCCGTCGACGTGCAGGCCCACCCCCCGCTCGAGCGCAAGGTCGGAGAGCTCGGCGATGGGATCGATGGTGCCGTAGCCGTAGTTGGGTGCGGAGGCGATCACCGCAGCCGTGCCGGCGTCGATGGCGTCGGCCACCGCATCAAGATCAGCGCGCGTCGTCGTGGGATCCACCGGAACCTTGCGCAACTCGATCCCGAGGAGATGGCACGCCTTGTCGAACGCGGGATGGCCGGTCTCGGCCTTGACCACATTGGGTGCTTCGATCCCCCGCTCGATACGGGCGTGCTCGCGATAGGCGAGCATCGCGTGGAGGATGCTGCCGGTGCCACCACTGGTCACCATGCCGGCCGCCTGACCATCGACGATCGCGTCCGCGTGGAGCAAGTCGAGGGTCATGGCGATGATCTCGCCCTCGAACCTCGTCGCGCTCGGGAACATGTCGCGCTGGAGGACGTTCTCGTGCGCGAACAGGCCGAACGCCTCGTTCATGAAGGCGTAGTGGTCGTGGTCGCCGCAGTACATGGTGCCCGAGCAGCGCCCGGTCTCCCAGTACGCGTCCTCTCCTTTGGCCATCTCGCCCAGCTCGGCGAGGATCTCGCTGCGGTCTCGCCCCTCGGACGCCAGACCGCGCGCGACCGGGTACCGCTCGGCGTGCGGGTAGTCACTCATCGGCATCGTCCTCCGTCGGTCGGTTGGCCGGTCGGTTCGTCGGTCGGTTGCAGCGTCACGCGTTCAGACCGTGGTAGAGCGGCTGCAAGGCTTCGAACACGGCCACGAACTGCTCGTGCATCGCGTCGTGGGCCTCTCGGTTGGCCGCGTTCGGCTCGAACTCGGCGTCGACGATCACGAGACCCGCGAGGTCGTCCTCGTCGAGCGTGCCGGCCCGATGGTGTGCGAGGAGTGCCGCCGCGCGTGCGTTGGCAAAGTCGGGCGCCTCGAGCGTGCGGACCGGGCGGTCGACGACGTCGGCGAGGGTCTGAGCCCAGACCGGCGAGCGCGCGGCACCGCCACCGAAGACGAACTCTTCGATGTGCTCACCCGTGAAGTCCTCCACGAAGGGCGCGAGCCAAGCGAAGTTGTGGCAGATCCCTTCGACCACGGCGCGCACCAGATGCGTGCGGCGGGTATCGAGGGACAGGTTCAGGAACCCGCCTCGCATGCGCGTGTCGGCTCTCGGTGCGAGCGTGCCCGCCAGCCACGGGAGGAACAGCACGCCCTCACTCCCCGCCTGCACGGCGCGGAGCGCATCGTCGAGGTGTTCGAAGTGGTCGGCGGCGACGTGATGGGCGAGCTCATCGGACGCGTACACCAGGTTCGCGAGCACATGCTCGAGCGCCTTGCCGCCGAGCCCGTTCTCGGCGAAGACCACGTAGCGGCCACCGAGCGGTCCGGGAATGGACGCGATCTCGTGGTCGAGGTCGGTGTCCTTGCGATCCATGGTCTCGATGAGCACGCTGGTCGTGCCGATCATCGCTCCGGCCCGTCCCGGCCGGTACGCGCCGGTCGCGATCGCCCCCACCTGGCTGTCGTTCACCCCGGCGTACACGATCGCGTCCCCGGGGATGCCGAGCTCGTCGGCGATCTCGGGGAGCGGCTCACCCACGGCCGCGCCGATGTCGATCAGCGGTGGCAGCCGGTCGGCGTCGACGCCGGCAAGGCGAACGAGATCGGCGTCGTACTCGGTGATGCCGATCGTGCGGTTGTCGCACATTTGGGTCGTGAGCATCGTGCACTGCGTCGCCGCCACGCGCCCCGTGAGCCGCAAGTTGACGAAGTCCATCGGCTCCAGGTACGTGGCCGTCGCCGCGTGCACGTCGGGTCGGTCCAATTGGAGGTGGAGGATGTGGGCGAGGGACAGACCGCCACCAACCGGCGGGATGCCGTGGTGATCGACGAACACCTCGAGCGACTCGGGATGGCGTTCCATGATCGCGAAGCTGTGGTCGGTACCCCGCTGATCCAGGTACAGCACGAGATCGCCGGTCGGGCTCCCCTGCTCGTCGACGGGAACCGTCGACGAGTACTGGCTCGCGCACAGGACGGCGCCCACGGTCCCGGCCGCAGCGGGCGCGGCCGCGGTCACCTCGCGGACCGCGCCGACCACCGCGTCCCACAGCGCCTCGGGGCTCTGCTCGGCGACGTCGCCATCACGCACGGTGGGGATCGGTCGCGAAGCACTGGCCACGATCGTGCCGTCGTCGGCGACCAGCGCCGCTTTCGCGTTCGTCGTTCCGACGTCGATTCCGAGCGTGTGACCCATCGACCCATTCTGGCCCAGCCACTGCCGGCTCTCCAGCGCCGCCGGCCCTCACGGTGCGACGGGCTTCCTCATCCCTCACGTGGATGAGAAGTGCTCGAAATCCAACGTCCTCCCACACACGAACCGCCCGACGCGCCGGTCGAGCGCGACCGCGGCGCGACGAATGATCTGCTGCTGCGCCGAGGTACGGAGGCCCAGACGAGTGTCCCGCGGGCTCAGCCGGTGTCGGGGGGTGCCCGGTCGGGGGGTGTGAGCCGCCAGCCTGTGTGGTGTGAGCCTTGGAGTTGGTAGTGCTTGTGGGTGATGAGGTCGTGGTGGTGGCCACAGGCGCGGACTTCGGTCTCGAGGGAGCTGATGCCGTCGTCGGTGACGCGGGTGGTGTGGTGGATCTCGAGGCCGTCGGTGGCGTGACAGCCTTCGATGCGACAGTGCCCATCTGTGGGGGCGGAGCGCCATTCGATGGCGGTGTTGAGGAACGTGTCGCCGCTTCGGCCGAGGTGTGCGATGTGGGTGACGTCGCGGCCGTGGGTGAGGACCACGTCGACGATGGGGTGCTCGGTGGCGAGGCGCTCGATGACCGACACCGGGACGGGTCCGGTGCCTTCGATCTCGCAGATCTCGCCGGGTTCGGTGTGGCCGCGTACGTAGGCGGCGTAGTCGAAGCGGGCCCGCAGCAC